>JBBSUB010000207.1:0-7627 GCA_038235345.1 Chitinophagales bacterium | reverse complement strand
CACCCCACCCACGAATCTTAATGCAACGGATACCACAGATAGCTACACTCTTTAATATACACCCGATCCCTCGACTCCCCACTTCCTCACTCCTGCCAATTTATTCAAAGGAAATTCGTGAGACACGAATTTAGGCGGCGCGGCGGAATGGCCTGAATATATTCGGGTTCTAAAAAATACGCAATATTTTCCCTTTGTGTCCTTCGAGGCTTCGTGGTTAAAATCTTTTTAGTATTTTTTCGACATTCTCACTGGAACAGAATTGCTTCCTCCAAATACAAATTATTATCCTCAAAACACAGGCCGGGGCTTGTGGAAATACTACAAAGAAGCTTTCGCAAACCAGGAACCTATAAAAAAGGTGGTTCCTGATCATATGGATTTGTATGAAGATCTTTACCGGAAATGGAAGGTAATATTGGAGAAATCGATGACTTACGAATGAGGAAATTCACTTGAAATGATTTATAAAGTTTTTTTCCAAAATCTGATTTGCCTGAATATGCCATCATTTCCTTTCAATAATCATTTTCTCTGTTCGGTTAGTTTCAATTTTTTAAAATAGAATGCTTACAAGCATCTTATTCATATCTACCTTCTCATCGCCTGATAGAGGTGGATTAGCGGGCTGTTTCTTTAGGGCGGAACACAACTTAAACGGGGATTAATGAGCTATTTTTAACGCTGCAATTTTGATTATGACATTACCTGTCTTTTGTCCGGATTCGACATACTTGTATGCCTCAACAATTTGTTCCAATGTATAATATCTATCAATGACCGGTCTGAATGCTCCTTTTTCAACCAGGTCTTTTAAGAAAATAACATCTTCTTTGTTAATGGTTGGGATAGGAAATAAAACTTTTTTGCCCCCCTTAATTGCTGTCGTTAGTGCAAAAAACAAATTCTCTCCATTCTTGCCTGGTTCTGTTGAAATATACATTCCTTTTTCATTAAGTAATGGCTTACACGTTCCAAATGAACTTTTACCAACAGCGTCAAAAATCAGATCAAATCTTTTCGAAGTGTTTGAAAAATCCTCTGTCTGATAATCAATGACGGTATCTGCTCCAAGTGATTTAACCATTTCTACATTTTTTGTATTGCATACTGCGGTAACATTTGTACCAAAATATTTTAGTAATTGAACAGCAGCTGAACCAATGGCACCGGTAGCACCATTAACCAAAACATTTTGTCCACTCTTTATTTTGGCGGCCTTTATATCACAGAGTGCATAGTGAGCTCCTTCTGTAATTGCAGCAGCTTCTTCAAAGGGTAAGCCATTTGGTATAATCGTAATCGCAGCCGTTTCAGCTATGGTTAAATACTCTGCATGTCCGCCAAATGTTTTATCATTAAAGCCAAAAACTTTATCACCTGGTTTGAAAGTTGCCACACTCTTACCAATGTTTTCAATGACGCCGGCAAATTCACAACCCAGAACCGGATATTTAGGTTTTAAAAGCCCGCTCCAAAACCGCGAAATAAAATATTCGGCACTGCGAAAACCTGAGTCCGTTCTATTTACCGTAGAGGCCCATACTTTAACCAATACCTCCTTATCTTTTGGAATCGGTTTGTCTACCTCCATTAATCGGGCAACTTCAGGCGGACCATATTTTGTATAGACGATTGCTTTCAATTGAACACTCTTTTAAATCTTATTGATACTACCCACCGGCAATACCGCAGTAGGATATAATGGTATTCCTCCCGATCCACATGCCCAATAAAGAAACAAATAGTTATTAAAACCACAAATAAACCCTGCGCTGGAGGGATTAAAAAAATGTCCGGACGAATTCATTTCTCCTGAAGCCAGTGACGGAAGATTGAAGTTGATTTCTTGATAATTGCCTTTCATTCGACTGTAATTTGTTCTTCTACAGTTCCCGGTAAACTGATCTGAATTGAAAAAATCCAAACTGGATGTTTGGATTTCTTATGATTGATTTCTTCGTTTAATTAAAATGATTACTTATAAAAACCAAGAGTCGCTCATCGCTCATTTTGTTTGAAGTACTTTCGCTGGACACCGCATTTTTATATTGAGGTGTGTCGGCTAAAAACTTAATAAATTGCTCTTGAATCTGGCCTGTTCCTGTAATATGTATTTCATCCATATTGGGAATTTTACTCAGGATTTCCTTAAAGAATTTATTTGTTAAGCCAATCTCATGATTGTTAGCTGCATTTTCATTGGAGTTGCCGGGTGTAATATTATTCTCTACATGATCTAAAATAACGAAATCTCCCTCATCAATATTCTTTCTTCCCGCAATGGTAGCATGATGAGAATCCATCCATACACCAAATTGTTTTTTGTTTTTTTCTGACATTTTATTTTATTTTAAGGTATACCCTGTTTAAGGGAAAAATTATTTATTAATTAAGTTAGAATGGTCAAATATGCCATAGAAAAAGGTCTGAGTTTGTAGTTAGGAAGTTTGCATGATATTTAATATCCGGGTTTATAGGATACCCAAGCTGATAAACAAACACCTGAAAGTTTCTCAGTTTAAAGGTACTAAAGACACCTACATACTATTTCCGGAAAAGCTATCGCAGCAATGATCATTAGTAAACCTTGGAAAAACCGTTTGGCAAAAAACCAAAAAAGGTTGCCTTAATGAAAGCAGCCTTTTTTGATACAAATGAAATGTTTATTACTGTTTCATCAGTTGACCCCTTATCTCTCCACCGGGAAAGGCAGTCGTATGAAGGTTTACATACATAGAATCTTTTTCCATCGCCTGGAATTGTTCATCTGTAAGTGAGCTTTCTAATTTAATAGGACTCGTACCAACATTTGTAAATGGAAAGATAACAGCACCGTTAACACCTTTGACTGCTTTGTGAATATGACCCATTGTTGGAGTCAATCCACTATAAGTGGTTACAATGGAAAATGTTTTAGTGCTTTTATTATACGTTAACGTAGACGAGCCGGAAGCCATTGAAGTATTAGAAGGAACTTCGTTGGTTCCACTTAAGGTAGCTTTAAACGTAACGATGTCAGAGACTGGTTTATCATCTTTTTTACACGATATAAATGTTGTAAAGACCAGCGAGACAAATAATAATTTTAAGTAATTGGGCATAAGATTTATTTTAAGGGTTACATAATTGCGATTAAGGAATTCAAACCAAGTGCCAAAAATTTAAAATTTCGTAAAAAAACTTTTTCGTGGTACGGGTAATTCGTAATGCGGCCCTGATCGCGACCAATCAATCAATCAACAACAGCTTTGCTAGTCATGTTTTTATGATGACATTGGTACATAGGTTAGCGCACAAGATGAGGAGCTTTTTTTTATGCGGGCATTCATTATTCATGCAGCCCCCGAATCGCAACCTGATTAAATTATTTAAGTAGGCATTAACGACCAAAGCCTAAAAGAAATTATTCCATAGAGCTGAGGTTGAAAATGATCTGATTCGAATTGCTTTTCCACTTCCACCGATATTAAGGCAATCGTTCGAGTAGTCATCTTTAGAGTTCACCCGGGTATAATTAATGATAAAAGTAAAAGAAAATTGATACAGGGGTTATCGAACTTGCAACAGTTGTTTTAAATTCAACATAGTTACTTTTGAAAATTTGCGGGAAAAAGGATCATTCCAAAGAATGTGTCATTAATCACCCCAATATTCAAAGAATATGAGTGGCGGCCTAAATTGTATTTCATTATTATGGCTTTTTTGAATAATGCCGTTCTTACGACCGTGAAGTGATCATCTATGTTCAGCCTGCGGTAGCAATTTTCAGTAACATTGTATTGATTATTATTTTGATTACGTATCAAATTGGAGGAAAATCCCTGATAGCCTATGCATGCTTTAGTGTAAGCTTGATTTTTTTCTTTAACCGGTGCCGGATACTTCTTTACTGGTAATAAATAGTTGTCCCTCACAAGGACAAATACAACCAACAGATTCATAAAAGCGATTATTTTTGATATTTTTCTTTTTGTCACTGTTATTTTGAATGTGGAATTCTTTAAAGCAACCAACGACAGCAAGAAGCAAACGAATGTTGAACATCATACCGCAAGATCTGCCCTGGATTTACTTCAGGAAAGCGCCGGTCTTAAACGATCAGGATGTATCTGGAACCGGAAATGTAAAAGTTAACACCTATTATTTCACATACACCGTTTTAATGTTTACAAATTCATGTATTCCATACAACCCTAATTCACGGCCACAGCCGGATTCCTTCACGCCGCCAAAGGGTAGGCGGGGATCCGATTTTACCAGGCTATTTACAAAACAAGAGCCTGATTGCAAATCTTCCCGGGCTATTTTTTCACCCAGCGCAATGTCTTTTGTGAATATGGCGGCACCCAGCCCAAAATTGGTATCATTGGCGATGCGGATAGCTTCTGCTACATTTTTTACGGTGATGATGGAGGCGACAGGCCCAAATATTTCTTCGTTATAAGCAGGCATTCCTTTTTTAATTCCGGTTAAAATGGTAGGTTCATAAAAGGCATGGTCGCCCGGCATTTCGGGTATCTTTCCGCCCATTATGCATTTTGCTCCGGCCTTTATATTTTGCAGTACTTGTTCGTGTAATTCATCCCTTAAATCTTTCCTGGCCATAGGTCCAAGATCCGTTTCTTTCTCAAATGGGTCACCTGTAATTTTCGCCTCCATTTTCTCTTTAAATAATTGAATAAATTCTTTTTCAATTTTTTTAACCAGAATAAATCTCTTGGCAGAAATACAACTTTGCCCGTTATTTATTAACCGGCTTTGAGCACATATTTCAGCTGCTTCTTCCAGGTCGGCATCTTCCAAAACAATATACGGATCGCTGCCACCCAATTCTAAAACTGTTTTCTTGATATGACTGGCCGCCTGCTGAGCCACCTTTTTTCCTGCTTCGGTGCTACCGGTTAGGGTAACGGCTTTTATTAACGGGTTTGCGATTATTTTTTCTACGGCTTTACTTCCTACCAGCAAGGTTTGAAAAACTCCTGTGGGACAGCCGGCTTTTTTAAGCACATCTTCAATGGCAAGAGCACAACCCGGAACATTACTGGCATGTTTTAATACGCCACAATTGCCTGCCATCAATCCGGGAGCTACAAAACGGAAGACCTGCCAGAAAGGAAAATTCCAGGGCATAACGGCTAAGACCAAACCTATGGGTTGAAAACTCACATAACTCTTTTTGGCATCGGTTTTAATCAAACTGTCTTTTAAAAACTTTGCGCCGTTATCCGCGTAATACTCGCACACAAGGGCACATTTTTCTATTTCGCTGATTCCTTCCTTTAAAGGTTTACCCATTTCTTCAGCCATTAATACAGCCAATTTCTCTTTACGTTCTCTTAAAATTTTCGCGGTATTTTGTAACAGTTTCGCCCTTTCTTCAAAGGGAGTTTTTTTCCATTTTTCCCAGGCCTTATTGCCTTTTTCTATTTTTGCCGAAACAATTGTTTCGGAGTCTCCGGTATATTCTTTTACGATTTTTCCGTTGATGGGATTGATTGATTTTATACTCATGGAATAAATTTAGGATTTAAGATTTAGGATTTGGGAATTACGATTTGGGATTTACGATTTGAGGATATCTATACGTCAGCTATTAGTCCTGCAAATGCTGCTCCTAATTTTTCTTAAATGTAATTCCAATAAGCGAATCGTTATAATTCTTATTGCAAAAGGGCCTTTGCCGAATTGTGTAAAGATCGACTCACCAGCTATGTTTTGTATGAATTGGGATGGATGAAAGTGGCAAGATGCAACTCCTAAACCGCCGGTGTTCCTGGTTAGAATTTGTACTTTTGGTGGCTAAAAAGAAAAAGATCACCGCATAAATTTGGCATCAATCTGACTTGCAAAAAATGATCCGGAGAAACAACCTTTGGATGTTTCTTCTTTTGGTGTAAAAAAACGGATATTTAGGGCTCCTGCAAATGATTTTATTGATAATTATTTTCAGCTTTATTTTGCATACTCAATGATGGATATAGACAAACTTTTAGAAGAAATATTACCTGCCAACCGGATCAAATGCCGGCTGATTGATCTTACTGCCTATGCCTCAGATGCCGGCTTTTATTACCTAAGGCCAAAAGCGGTTGTACAACCAAATTCGGAGGAAGAGATTAAATCGCTCTTCCGTTTTTCACAAACGAATAATATTCCGCTTACCTTTCGTGCTGCCGGAACCAGTTTATCCGGTCAATCCATTTCAGATGGTATTTTGGTCGATCTGAGTAAAAGTTGGTCGGCTATTAAAATTGAAAATGGTGGGGACCAGGTAAGGGTGCAACCAGGAATAACCGGTGCTATTGTAAATGCTCATTTGCAGAAATATAGAAAGAAAATAGGACCCGATCCTGCCAGTATTAATTCGGCCATGATGGGAGGTATTTTATCAAACAATGCCAGTGGTATGTGTTGCGGCGTTCCTAATAATTCGTATCATACCACAAAATTCATTCGCTTCATTCTTCCCAACGGGAAAATGTATAGTACAGAATATGCGGAAGATTATGCCCGTTTCGAAAATGAATGCCCGGAGATTTATGCGCAAATTCAATCGCTGAAAGAAACGATCATTGCCCAACCAATTCTAAAAAATAAGATCCGGGAAAAGTATAAAACAAAAAACACGGTTGGTTATTCCGTCAATGCATTTATTGATTATGATGAACCATTGGATATTTTAGCGCATGTATTAATTGGTGCGGAAGGAACACTGGGTTATATTGCTGAAGCCGTTTTAAATACCGTTCCGGATTATCCGGCAAAGTCCACGGCTCTTTTGTATTTTAAGGATATGTACGACGCCTGCCAGGCAATTGTTCCTTTAACGAATGCAGGTGCAGAAGCGATAGAATTAATGGACAGGGCTTCACTGCGTTCTGTAGAACACATTCCCGGCCTACCGGAAATAATAAAATCATTACCCGCACAGGCAGCAGCTTTACTGGTTGAATTCCAGGCCAACAGCATGGAGGAAGTGGAAGTAAAACAGAACCTGTTTCTGCAAAGTGCCAATGACCTATTGTTGCTGACACTTCCGGAATTTACCCGGGATGCTGCAAAACAGGGTCTTTTATGGAAGGTGCGTAAAGGCATGTTCCCGGCTGTAGGTGCAGTAAGGGCAAGGGGTACAACGGTTATTTTAGAAGATATTGCTTTCCCGGTGGATAAATTGGGCAATGCTATTTTGGATCTGCAGCAACTGTTTAAAAAATATGGGTATTTTAATGCCATCATCTTTGGTCACGCCCGCGAAGGGAATATCCATTTTGTTGTCACCCAGGCATTTGATTCTCCGAAAGAAATTGAACGGTACGATCATTTTATAAGAGAGGTCGTTAACCTTGTCGTAAATAAATATAATGGTGCTCTAAAAGCAGAGCATGGTACCGGAAGAAACATGGCACCGTTTGTAGAAACTGAATGGGGGACAGAGATTTATGCCATTATGAAATCCTTGAAGGAATGCATTGATCCGCACAACCTGCTAAACCCCGGCGTGATTATTAATGACCATAAAGAGGCGCATATTCAAAACCTGAAAGACCTTCCGGAAGTGGAAGAAGAGGTGGATAAGTGTATGGATTGTGGCTTCTGCGAACATCGCTGCCCCAGCAGAAAT
>JBBSUB010000206.1:0-7666 GCA_038235345.1 Chitinophagales bacterium | reverse complement strand
GTACTGGCAAGCAAGTATATATATTTTCCTGACGGATCAAAAACAGGTTCTGTTACATTTGATAAGGCGTCGGTCAGAGTGTGTGATTTATTTTCAGTCAAAGAATAAATCCAGGCTTTTTCAAAATTCGTTTCTGTAATGGTGGTGTAAGCGATGTTATTTCCATCAGCCGACCAACTACCAAATAGTTCCCGAAATACGCCGGGTAAAAAATTCACATCTTCACCGATCTTAGTTGTTTTGCCACTCGCAATATCTGTGACATATAGTTTGCGACCATTATCAACGAAAGCCACTTTTTTACTATCGGGCGACCAATGAATATAGGCATAGAAACCAGAACCGTTAAGTGTTATGATTTTAGGATCTCCCGTGCCATCCTGATTTTGTATATACAATTTATATTCACCGGTGGCATCGCTGAAGTAAGCAATCGATTTGCCATTGGGTGACCAGGCTGGTTCTTTTTCGTGAGCGCCGGGTGAATTAGTGAGATTAAAAGCATCGCCTTTTTGTGCCGGCAGCGTAATAATTTCTCCCCGATAATCTAATACCACTCTTGATCCTGATGGAGATATATTCCCGCTGCGGATATACTGGTCTCCTTTTACAAATCTTTCCCGCTGATCCAGTAAATCTGCAGCAATGCCCACTTTTATTTTTGATACATTTTGATTTGCCGTGGAATACTCATGTAAATATCCTCCCTGCGAAAAAATGATTTTATCTCCTGTTCCTTCCAAACTGGACACGGGGAAATCAGTAAACTTCGTCAATTGATTTACAGCCTTACTTGCGGGATCATAACTATATAAATTAAACTCTCCGTTCCGGTCGCTGCGGAAATAAACTTTGTTGCCTTTCCAAACCGGTTTTGAATCGTTACTGCCTGTTTTTGGTTTTGGTATCTCCACTACACTATGATCCTTGGTATTGTAAAGCCATATACGTGACATGGTACCGCCGCGATAATTTTTCCACTGTTCAAACCTGTCTGCAATTGTTGTGTAGGCAATGCTTTTTCCATCAGGACTGTAAGATGCCCAAAAGGCATTTGGAATGGGCAATTGCTCTTCCGCACCTGTTGCAATATCAACCGTAAACAATTGGAAATATCGGTTTGTAAAGCTATTGCGCTGCGAAGCAAATAACACCTTTTTACCATCGGGTGAAAAATCACGAACCAAATCCGTTCCCGGATGCCAGGTAAGCCTTTTTGGAACTCCACCCGTAACCGGCACGACAAACACATCTGTGTTCCCATCATACTGACCGGTGAAAGCAATCATCTTACCATCAGGAGAAAAAACCGGGTTTGATTCCACGCCTTCGCTTACTGTAATTCTTTGCGGATAAGAACCATCCCTGTTGGCTACCCATAAATCTTCGGCATAAATAAATGCAATATGAGTATTGCTGATAGCAGGTTGCCAAAGCAGTCGGGTGTCTGTTGTGTTTTGTGCATCAACAGAGAATGAATGTAGGGTGAGGAAAAAGAATCCGCAAAAAAAGAAAAGAAAATGCTTCATGAATGATTATTTTAAAATGATACAATTTTACGCAGTAATAGAGACTCTTTTTTAAATAAACCAATAGCCCAATTCCCATAATTTTCAACGGGGGAAGTCACGGAATTAAAATGATATAAATTATTGAAAACTTCATGCAGACTTTTGGGAAGAATTTAAAATTATTATCTCACAAGTTATTGTAAATATTTTTTTATATAAAAAAAATAATCTTCCAACGAACAGGGTTTTAGGTCACAGTTAATCTACTTTACCAGTTGGTTTAGTAGAATTTTGTTCCTGACATCAAGGATTGGGTGCGCGCTATTTATCAGGGATTTTACTTTTATTCATTGCGTTCCGAACTAATGAGAGTTTAGCTGCGAATTCCCTTAATCATGAATATTGTATTTTGTTTTTTTGTCAACGGTAAAATAAAAATTATATAGCTTTTATTTATATTTTCTGAAGTATCGATGGCTTATTGAGTACCATATCTAATTATAGCATTTTATTCCTAGCTACGATTGCATTATTATTATAGGATTTGAAAATTAAATAAGTTTACTTTTATTAAAATTACCCGTTATAAATATTGCTTCTATGCAGGCTATAACAACATTTATAATAGATGACGAATTCCAGAGCAGGAATTTTTTACATACTATGTTGCAACAATATTTTCCGGAAATCATCATTCTTGGTGAAGCATCTTCAGTACAGGAAGGATTGGAAGGAATAAATAAATTCGAACCAAACATTGTTTTCCTGGATATTCAACTGAAAGAAGAGACCGGTTTCGACCTACTTAATCGTCTCCCAAAAATAGATTTTGCCCTCATTTTTGTTACTGCCTATAATCAATATGCTATCAAAGCATTCCGGTTTAATGCAATTGATTATTTACTGAAACCAATCATTCCGGAAGAATTAATAGAAGCTGTAAATAAAGTGAAACAAAGAATAAGTTCGACAAAAACTGATTCAAAGAAATTAGTGGATCAACTATTTAAGGACATTCAGGATCCAAAAAAAATTCATGATAAAATTGCTATTTCTACTTCAGATGGATTCAATATTATTCCATTCAATGAAATAATTTATTGCCATGCGATCAGTAACTACACAAGGTTTTATCTCACTGACGGAAAATCTTTTTTATCAAGTTATACTTTAAAGCAGTACGATGAATTATTAACTACTCATTCTTTCTTCAGAGCGCATCGCTCTTATCTCATTAATATGGCACATGTAAAAATGTATAAAAAAGGAGAGGGGGGCGAAATCGTAATGAGCAATGGCGATGAAATAGAGCTTTCACATACGCACAAAGCTGAGTTCCTAAAACTTCTAAATATCAGGTGATGGGAAAAATTTTTTTCCGTATTTTCTTTTATTTTTTATGCAGTTTGACCCTTATACCTAAAGGGTATGCCCAACATTTTTTTTACAGGCTTTATAATATGAATGATGGCTTACCCGGCACAAAAATTTATCATGTTTTGGAAGATAAGAATGGCTATTTGTGGATAAATAGTAATGAAGGAGTGAGTCGTTTCGATGGCAGGCAATTTATAAACTACGGCATTAACGATGGAGTGCCATCTATTTCAAGTTATATATGCTTCCAGGACTCCAAATTACGTTTGTGGATTGGCACCCGTTCAGGCATAACTCAATTCAGGAACGAACGGTTTGTTTCATACCCTACAAGTGATCACCAAAGCAATCTGTACGTATTTAATATAACTGAAACAAAAGAAAAAAAAGTATGGGTGTTAACTGGCAATGGAATTTATGAATTTACAGGAACTCAATGGAAAAAGATAACGCTTTATCCCGGGTTTGAAAATAACGCGTGCAGAAACATAATTGAAAAGGATGGTAGTATGTATGTCAACTATGGTATAGCTATAGCTTACAGGAATAAAAACCAGGATTGGACCTTACTGACTACCAACCAGCAATACGGATATCTATTTAATAAATTGGAATTATATGAAAATGAAATTTGGGTAAGTACAGGAGATAATATTTATAAAATCAGCAATAATCAATTATATCCACTTTATAAAAAAGGCTTTATTCCAAAGGGGTATTTTGATTATTTTGTAGACAGGCATCAGCGCCTTTGGCTCGCCGGGAATGGTTATTTAAAAGTATCAGGAGCAGGTGATTGGAAACATCTTACACAAGTAGGTAATCAATATCATTATTCCAATATTTGGGAAGACGACAATAGCAATACCTGGGTAGGAACTGACGAAGGTTTAATTCAATTAAAGGACGTATCCTATACAGATATAATAGCACAAAGTTCTGTTCGCCCTAAGGATGTATATAATATCATCGCCCTACCCAAGGATGGAATATTAATATCATCCAATGGATTAATGACGTATGCTAATAATCATTTTAAAAAAATTTCTCCTCCGGCTACAACTGCTGATTCAAATTATAATAAAGATCCTGTAGATGCTTATGCTTTTGAGGATTCTACTTTATGGCTGGGAACCCGATTTAATAAATTGCTACGTTTCGACGGTAAAACTTTAAGCGATCATTCTGATTTATTACATGTGAGTCATAATGGGAATTTTTATAGTATGGCATACATTAAAAGCAGAAAGCTTCTTTTCATTTGTGCCGATTCTACATTGTTTGTCGGTAACCAATCCGGGTTTTCAGTTTTTATTCCACGGAATATGCCACTGCCAAAGGGGAATACGACCCTGATTCATTTGCTACCCAATAATATTTTACTACTTTTTATTGAAGGCAAAGGAGCCTATGGCATCGATTCTGCCAATAATATTTTTCCATTAAATACGGAATTGAAAATAAATGCCGGTAATCAGGAAAATAAAAAAGGTATTATTTTTTATGATGATAATGCGGGGCATTTTTGGATCTCTTTTCCCGGGTTCGGGATAGAAGAATATGGCTTTGCTAAAAATAAAATTCCTTTTTTAAAAGCTCATTTTGATGTCAGTAATGGCTTACAAAGTAATCATGTAATGAGCATGACAAGCGATGGGCAAAACCGGATGTGGATTGCAACGAACAAGGGAATTGATATTTTACAATTAAAGATGAATGGTGAATGGGAAATTTTCAACTTTGCTAAAACGGAAGAACTGGGTATTAAGCAGGCAGAATTTGAAAAGCTGATCACTGACCAAAAAGGCGATGTATGGTTTTCATCACCTGAAAATATATTTCGTTTTAATATTGATTCTATCAGTCTTACAAAAAAGCCACCTCTGGTAATAATAGAAAAGATTTCGCTTGATTTTAAGGAAACCAACTGGCTTAAACTAACTGATTCATTATACAGTTATTACCAATTGCCCTGGCAGCCGGTGTTACATTATAATCAGAATTCTCTGGGCATTTCTTTTAATGCAACAGATCTTTCAACTGCATCTCCACTTCCTGAATATTCCTATAAATTATTACCATTTGATACAGCATGGAGTATTCCTTCAAAATCAAAATTTGTATCTCTCGCAGAATTACCGGCTGGCAAATATCAATTTCTGGTAAAGGCAAAGGATAGGGCGTCTGGATGGAGCACTCCTGCACTTTTTAGCTTCATCATAAAACCACCATTTTGGAATCTATGGTGGTTTAAACTTCTGGTGATTGCTTTAACTGCATTCATCATCATCAGGCTTTTTATGGGAAGAATAGCCAGAATAAAAAAGGATGCTGATTTAGCAGCCCAATTAACAGAATTAGAAATGAAGGCATTGAAAGCGCAGATGAATCCACACTTTGTTTTTAATGCTATTAATTCTATTCAGGCATTGGTAGCAAATGATAAAAAGAAAGAAGCCATTCACTATATCGGATCATTCTCCCGGCTATTGCGCCAGGTATTTGATAATTCAGAAAAAAATCTGATAAGCCTTGATAAAGAATTAGAAACAGTAGGGTTGTACATTCAGCTTGAAACACTCAGACTGAATATGGAATTGCATTACAGCAAAAATATTGAGGATCATGTGATTACTGAACACGAAAAAATACCTCCCTTGTTATTACAACCCTTCGTAGAAAATGCATTATGGCATGGCCTAAGTTTTAAAGAAGGGAGAAAAGAAATTTCCATAAGCATTTATGTTAAGGATCAATGGCTGCTGTGCAATATTACCGACAATGGTATAGGCCGCACAAAAGCATCGGAATTGAAAGAAAAAACGACAGTCATTCATTTATCAAAAAGCCTTGAAATCACCAGGAGAAGATTAATTGATTTTAACGGAAGCACCACCCTTACGCCGTTCGTGTTCACAGATCTTTTTGATGAAAATGATAAACCCTGTGGTACCACAGTTACGCTGCATATCAGGCGTAAAACATCTGCTTCCTGATCTTCCTTCACTAAATAAGTGAAGTACATCTAATTTGGTTTTGCCACTCTCCGCTAAATAGCTTCAAACCAAAAAAGGCATCTATGTATTTTTAACTATGAATTTTTTTTTTGGTCTGCTGATCTTATTAATTATAATAATTGCCGGCATGTTTTGGAGTCCCCTCATGCATTGGATATTCCGAAAAAAAAATAAAAACAAAAGTTAGAATCTGTTTAATCAACATCCGATGAAAGAAAAAAAATGTTGCATTCAATTGTAATTCTTTTCACAACAAAGGCAGTTTGTAATAGTCATCATGGATTTATCAACTATAAAAAAAATAACAATGAAAACAAAAAATCTACTATTGCCTGGTATCGCGATACTGAGCATACTTTTCTTCACAGCATGTAAAAAAAATCCTATTGGCCTATGTGATGGTAATGTAACAATTGAAACCACTACCAAAGTTTTTGCCACCGGCTTCAATAATCCCCGTGGATTAAAATTTGGACCCGATGGTTACCTCTATGTTGCAGAAGGAGGTGTCGGAGGAAGTAATTCTTCAACTACCTGCGCACAGGTGATACCTCCAATTGGCCCTTATACAGGCAGTGCAACCGGTAGTCGAATTTCGCGAGTTGACCCTACCGGTAAAGTATCAGCTTGGGTAGATAATCTTCCTTCAAGCCAAACAGCAGCAACCGGCGGTGGCTTCGTATCCGGCGTAGCCGACATCTCGTTTGTAGGTAGTACGTTATACGCAGTGTTAGCAGGTGCGGGATGCTCACATGGAGTTCCCTCTATCCCCAACGGAGTGATCAAAATAAACCCTGACAGATCATGGCAAATGATTGCTAACCTGAGTGAATATCAGATGAATCATCGTGTTGCTAACCCAGAGGCAGATGACTTTGAGCCGGATGGCACCTGGTATAGTATGGAAAATGTACATGGAAGTCTCTATGCTGTTGAGCCCAATCATGGTGAATTAGATAAAATAACTACCGATGGCCACATCAGTCGTATTTCAGATATATCTGCTAGCCAGGGACATATTGTTCCAACTGCGATGGCATTTCATGATGGTAATTTCTATGTAGGAAATCTGAATGTTTTTGGTAATCCTCTTACTGTTTCCAGTGTTTTTAAAATAACACCTGGCGGGCATTTGAGTGTTATTGCCACGGGGTTTAAAATGATACTAGGCCTTACTTTCGATGAGCTCGGTGCAATGTATGTCCTTGAAACAACTACCGGTCATCCATTTCCTACACCAGGCACGGGGGATGTAGTGAGGATAGATCGCTCAGGTTCACGGCAGGTGGTCGTATCAGGTCTCAACCTTCCTACCGGAATGACCTTTGGCCCTGATCATAAATTATATATTTCCAACTGGGGATTTGGTATGCCGCCAGTCGGTGGTGGACAAATATTACAGGTAACATTTGCTTGTGATAAGATTCAAGGGGAGAAGAAACTCTAGGTAATACTCCCATAATTACCACAGATCCATTCATTCTGATCGGTTGCATTTTAAATTGTCGTTTATCATTTCGTTCAGTGAAGACACTTACCGATTGCTGACACAGGTTCGTGTCCACGAAACAATATGCCACTGCGAGAAATTGAAATGCACCCTTCTGGTCACTTGGTCTGGGTGCATTTCAAAATGTCGCAACGACACGTTAATGTAGGGCAATAGATATACCTCCGACGAGGCACAGATCCTGTTAGTGGGACGCCAACCAGCGACATTTTAAAATACATTGAGATGTATTTACCGGGAGGGAGTTTTAT
>JBBSUB010000205.1:0-7731 GCA_038235345.1 Chitinophagales bacterium | reverse complement strand
AAGCAATAAAATTGTACTTAGAGCAGCGGCGGTTGTGAATAACCAGAAAATGTATGTGGACAACTATAAAAAAGCAGCCTAAAAAAGATTTGTTTTTTCCATAGCAATCCCCACCAACCCGCGACAATTTGAAATGCACCCTCCGGTAATTCTATAAAAAAGATGAAATCATTTATTATTACAATGAAAGGAAACTTCCTGTTTTCTCTTTTTCTTCTCTCAATTAATTCATAAGATCCTGACTAAACCAATCACAAAGGTTTTCTTTATTGCCCTCACTATTTTTTAGGTTAAGTGATGTCCAGCCTTTCTTTTCCGAACTAAATAATTGGTACCGGACTTACTCCGGAAAAAAAAGCGACAAAGAATTTGTTCTTTATCTACACCTTATGAAATAAAGCCCTGCTCCGATGGAGAAATAAATTTATTTATTCCGGAAATAGCATCGAAGGACTATTACCTCAATTTATAAAAGAAAGTAAATAAAAAAGGTATCTGATCGATACCCTTTTTTATTTTAATAGATGACAGTGATCATCCGGATTATTTTACCATAAATGAAACCTTCTTAGGACCCCACAGCAGGCTTACCTCACCTTCGGGGCTAATGCTAAAGGTCATTTTTTCAGTTGAAGATTTTGCATCCATAGCTGTTGCTTTAAAGCGAAGCTGGTCATCTTCTTCTTTATATTTAAAGGCGCCCCATTGCTCCCAGGTTTTATTGAAAATGACCGTTACATCATTTCCGTTCCAGATTGTAAACAATCCATATTTCCCGGCAGGTAAGGATACTCCGTTAATCATGACATCTTTATTTGTTTCAAAGGTTGTGGCTTCATTTGCGCCGGTGCGCCATACTTTACCCGCCATAGGATCAAGATCTTTCCCAATCGTTCTACCTTTTACAGAAGGCTGGCTGTAATTAATAGTTATGGTTGCACCACTTGTGATTTTTTGAGTAACGGTTGCGGGTGGACTTGGCCTTTTGGTTTTATCTTCAGCAGGCTTTTGTGCAAAGGCCTGCATGGCAAAAATTCCGGATAACAAGGCAAAAGAAAGGATTTTTTTCATTGTTTATTTTTTATGAATTTAGAATAAATTTACGCATTAGAGCTATTTATATTCAAAAACTAATCCAAACTCAACCATACCAAAAAAATAGGATAATTACTTTAAAGATCTTTTTAAAAGTGAAGAAATTGAATTCAACGAATCAAAATTTTTAACCATAGCCTCATCACCTATCTTTTGATTATTCCACTTCAAACAAAGATAAATATTAACCTAAAAAAGATACTTTACCAGGAAACCCGGCGACAGAAAATGGTTTCACAGGAGTCAGTTCAAAATTAAAAAAATACTGAAATGCTTATTCAGATATACTTTCAGGGTTATTGAATGCTTAAAAACCTCCATTTCTCAATACTATTTTTGGAGCGGCGACAATTTCAATTATATTTGCAAACATTTTTAAAGGTAGCCTGAGTCCTTCACACACCTTTTTAATCTGTTTTTGATATAAATTACCGGCCCCGTAGCTCAGTTGGATAGAGCAACAGCCTTCTAAGCTGTGGGTCACACGTTCGAGTCGTGTCGGGGTCACTCTTTATATTTCTGCTTTAAAGAAATCCGGTAATCATGCAATCTTTCTCCTTTGAGCCATTTTTTACCAGGATTTTATCAATTATTAAAAATGCTTTCTAATAGAATTTTTATATAACTTCTTTCCTTTTTTTGAATCTTCTCTAAAATCAACACAGCCTGTAACTATTTTAAAGAGGGAATTATCGCTCAAATAAATATTCAGATTCATTATTTCATGTAGCAATTAGCTCTGGCAGTGTTCTTGTTGTTCTATTTAAAATAATCAATAAATAATAGAGATATGCATAACAATCCGGAAAACTCCAGGAATGAAAGAAAATTTGGTGTAATTGTAGATGGTGTGGGATATACTGTGTCTGCTACACCTTTTGACTTCAATGACCAGGTACGTTATAATGTAAAAGTAAACCAGGGAGAACCTGCCGTTTTTGCCTGGGATTCAGAAATGAGTATGTTTAAATCTTTGAGTGACGACACAAGTGTATTTCCAGATGGTTTAATGCGGGGAATAAATGAAGAACTGCTGAAAACTCCTTAGAATTTCTAAAAAGCTTTCCCCTTATTTACAGACCACTTTTAATGGGTAAGAAATTCTCCGCGATCATACATCTTGCACTACCGCCGCCAATCGTTTCGATAGTAGGAATTGCAAGAGGTATAAGGGTACAATATTTCTCCAGTGTGTTTCTTTGACCATCCGATAATGAGTTGTAAGCACTTTGAGATAAAGCTAATAGATCATTTCCGGCTTCGTTTTTTAAAGCCAGCATATTTCCTGCAAAATTGCTCATCTGGGAAAAGGAGATATCAATCATTTCCTTACCCGTTTTTTTAAATGATGTTACGATCATTTCTTTTTCCTCCTCATTCTGAACAGCGCTTAAACAAATAACCACAAAGTTTTCAGCCAGGCACATCAGCACATTTGTATGATAAATGGCCGTACCGTGTGCATCAACCGCATTAAAATAAACAGGTTGATAACCAAGTAATTTACAGGTGCTGATGAATAAATCCTCATCTGTTCGAGGGGAAAGGCAGGCGTAGGCAATCTTATGTACATGATCGAATATAATACTTCCTGTACCCTCTAAAAAACGGTTTTCACTTTCAGAACCGGATAGATCTATCACCTTTTCTACAGTATACAATTGTTTTAGTTGCTCTATAATATCCTGTCTTCTTTCAGAGCGCCTGTTTGGCGTACACATCGGATATAACACTATTGTTCCATCCTCGTGGAGGCTTATCCAGTTATTTGGAAAAACCGCATCGGGATTTCCCTCTTCAGGATTATCTTCTATAACCATAACCAGCATGCCAAAAGATGTCAGTTTTTCTACAAAAGCATCAAATTCACTTATAACCAGTTTCTTTAAATGATTTGAATCAGCATCTGTTTTATTTTGAAACGTATTCGAAAGGGCTGTTTGTTCATTGTACGAAAAAGAAGCGGGCCGCACCATTAGTATGGAATGAGTTGTTTGGTTCATATTCATATTGAATGAAAGTTTCTCAAAAATAAATGAAATAAGATAATCTGTTTACACTTAATTAAAATAAATTTATTTACCCAGATTGAGATAAAACTCATCGGATAAAATATCATTCGTCCGGACAAGTGCCTCTTCAAAAGTGTCCGTGATATTGGCTTTCCCAATGGCGAAAATCAACCGTACTTTTTCTAATTCCAACCTTACCTGCTCACTGTGCACTTCAGACAATATTATTTTGGTGTGTTCTTTTGAGGCTTGCTCGATCACATCCTTCAAGGTTTGAATTCCCGTAGCATCGATCATCGGAACATGCCGCATCCGGATGATGAGTATTTTGGGATGCTTTTTGATATACCGCATCGCATCTTTAAATTTAAAAGCAGAACCAAAAAATAACGGACCGATAATTTCAAATACTTCTACATCTTTAGGCACCTGATATTCTCCATCCACGAGGTCATACCCAAATTCATTATCCTCTATATCCTCCTGTGCAAATACACTCACATTGCTTGTCCGGATCATTTTGCGCATAAACAAAAATACCGCCAGCACCATCCCTATCTGAATAGCCACTGTCAGGTCGATCAATACAGTCAATAAAAAAGTGATTACCATCACAGCGATGTCTCCTTTTGGACCTTTCAGGATACTGCGAAAATTACGCCATTCGCTCATATTGTAGGCTATAACGACCAGTATCCCTGCAAGATTAGCCAGGGGAATATAAGAGGCCCATTTCCCTACAAACAAGAGAATGATCAATAATGTAATCGCATGAACAATTCCAGCTACCGGCGTTCGTCCGCCATTCTTCACATTCGTAGCCGTACGTGCAATGGCACCAGTAGCCGGAATGCCTCCAAAAAGAGCAGAAAACACATTTGCTGTACCCTGTGCCACTAATTCCATATTTGATTTATGATTTCCACCAATCATTCCATCAGCCACAACTGCAGAAAGCAGCGACTCGATAGCACACAACATGGCAATGGTAAAGGCAGGCAACATCAGGTTTTGTATGATTGCCCAGTCTACATAAGGAATTGACGGCGCAGGAAAAGAAGATGAAATATCTCCAAAGCGGCTACCAATGGTTTCTACAGGAATATGAAAAACCTGCACAGCCACGGTTGCAGCTAAAATGGCCACTAAAGATCCCGGAACTTTTTGCGTGATGCGCGGCCACAACATGATAATCGCAATGGTTAATATTCCAATAACGGCAGCGTAAATATTAATACTCTGCATATTTAAAAAATAGTCCCGCCATTTCTCCAGGAAATCAGCCGGCACGGCTCCCATCGTCAGCCCAAAAAAGTCTTTTATTTGAGATGAAAAAATAATCACGGCGATCCCACTTGTAAAACCAATGATTAATGAGTGTGGAATGAACTTAATTACAGCACCAAGCCGGGCAAATCCCATAATGATCAGCATGACACCAGCCATTAAGGTAGCGATGATTAACCCATTGACTCCATACATTTGAACGATCCCATAAACAATCACAATAAATGCTCCAGTAGGACCGCCAATTTGTACTCTGCTTCCACCCATAGCCGAAACAATAAATCCGGCGATCACGGCTGTGATCAATCCTTTTTCCGGTCCAACACCGGATGCGATTGCAAATGCAATCGCCAAAGGAAGTGCCACAATCCCCACAATAATGCCCGCCATTACATCCTTCGAGAATTGTTTCCGGTTGTATGTTTTTAAGGTGTCGAATATTTTTGGGCGGACCATGGGGTTAGGTTTTTGGGTGTTAGGTGTTAGGTATCAGGTATCAGGTATCAGGTATCAGGTATCAGGTGTTAGGTATCAGGTGTTAGGTTTTAGGTGTTAGGTTAAGAGCCGTGAGCGATGAGCTTTATTCTATGGTGTTTTTAAATAATATAAAATAGAATTTGAGAATTCCAAACTTCAAAATCCAAACTTCAAACTTCAAACTTCAAACTTCAAACTTCAAACTCCAAACTTCAAACTTCAAACTCCAAACTTCAAACTTCAAACTTCAAACTTCAAACTTCAAACTCCAAACTCCAAACTTCAAACTTCAAACTCCAAACTCCAAACTTCAAACTATAAAAAAAACCCCGGAAAAAAAATCCAGGGTTTATCAAAAAATACAATCATAATATATTAACCTAAATAGGCTTTTAATGCACTGCTGTATCTTGCTTTTTGCAAACGCTTAATGGCTCTTTCTTTAATTTGGCGGATACGTTCTTTTGTAAGATCGTATTTCTGTCCGATTTGTTCAATGGTAACACCATTTTCACCGTCCAGGCCAAAATAAGCATTTACGATTTCAGCCTCACGTGGGCTGAGTGATTTCAACACACGGCGAATTTCACTCTTTAAAGAGTCATGCATTACATCTTCGTCTGTTTCACCCGGACCTTTTAAAAGGTCGCCCATGGCTACATCTTCTGCTTCGTGCACCGGTGCATCCAGAGATGTGTGTCGGGTATTACTTTGGAAAATGTTGTTAATTTCCGTCTCACTCATTTCAAGGATTTCAGAAAGTTCTTCTGTGGAAGGTTCCCTTTCATGTTCCTGTTCAAATGCCATGTAAGCTTTGTTTGCTTTGTTATACGTGCCAATTTTGTTTTGTGGCAAGCGGACTAATCTGCCCTGCTCTGCCAACGCCTGTAGTATAGATTGGCGAATCCACCACACAGCGTAAGAAATAAATTTAAAACCTTTGGTTTCATCGAAGCGTTGTGCCGCTTTAATTAATCCGAGATTGCCTTCGTTAATCAGATCACTGAGCGATAACCCCTGGTGTTGGTACTGTTTTGCAACCGAAACTACGAAACGTAGGTTGGCAGTCGTTAAGCGCTCAAGCGCCGCCTGATCTCCCATTTTGATTTTCTGTGCTAAAATAGTTTCCTCTTCCGGTGTAATCATTCCAATTTTAGAGATTTCCTGTAGGTATTTTTCTACCGCCTGTGAATCCCTGTTGGTGATCTGGGTAGCAATTTTAAGTTGCCTCATATTTGTTGTTTAAAATTAATGTTAACTTGCCTGATTCTACCTAATAAGAGTGTGGATGATGAGAAAATGTTGCAAAAGATATGCTAAAACACTGAAATTCTTTTAAAACATGTGCAAAGTTACAATTCAAAATCCGATTTTCATAGTCTTCTATCAATTAAATATGTGTAATACATTAAATTACGCCCTTAATGTGTGATTTTAACATAAAGCATGTATGTTATAAAAAGATGAACACGATTCATTAATAATCTATTCAAATAAAATCCAATAAATTAATTAATTACACTTATACCTTCCGGCTGGACTTCATCTAAATCAATAAACCTTTAATCAAAAAAACGAATTTTATATCCGCTCAACCATTAATTTTACAGAATGATTGATTACAGATCGGATACGTTTACAAAACCTACCCCTGCTATGCTGGAAGCTATGATGCAGGCCTCCGTTGGAGATGATGTATTTCAGGAAGACCCTACGGTGAATAAACTGGAAGCTATGATGGCTGAAAAATTTGGCGTGGAAAGAGGGCTTTTTTGTCCTAGCGGTACCATGACAAATCAAATAGCCATAAAATGCCATACCCAACCAGGTGAGGAAGTGATCTGCGACAAAATGAGCCATGTATATATTTATGAAGCAGGAGGAATCGCCTTCAATTCAAGCTGCCAGGTAAAAACAATTGAGGGAGACCGTGGAAGAATCAAAGCACACCAGGTTTTAGCAGCCATCAATCCGGATGATATCCATAAAGCCCCAACAAGTTTAGTAAGTTTGGAAAATACAGCTAACCGCGGCGGCGGTAGTTGTTATGACCTCAATGATATCCGGGAGATAAAAGAAGTATGCCTGGAACATGACTTAAAATTACATCTCGATGGAGCAAGACTTTTTAATGCACTTGTAAAAAAGAAAGAAGATCCAAAAGAATATGGTAGCCTTTTCGATAGTATTTCGATATGCCTGAGTAAAGGCCTTGGTGCTCCTATAGGAAGTGTGTTGTTAGGGTCTGGAGAATTTATCAAACATGCCCGCAGAATCAGGAAAATTTTCGGAGGAGGAATGCGCCAGGCAGGATATTTAGCTGCTGCAGGAATCTATGCCCTGGAAAACAATATAGACCGGTTGGCCACAGATCACCATCATGCACAACAGATTGCTGAATGCCTGGCTAAAAAAGAATTCATTGGTGAAATAATGCCGCTGGAAACAAATATTCTCATTTTTGAAGTGAAAGGTTCTTACACCGCCATATCCCTAAAAAAATCGCTTGCAGAAAAAGGTATCCTGGTTATGGATATTTCCCCTACGCAAATCAGAATCGTTTTACACCTTGATATAAATGAAAACATGGTGAAAGAAACCATTGATGTTATAAATGGGATGTAAAGACAACTAGGTATTAGGTGGTAGGTATTAGGTGTCAGGTGTCAGGTGTCAGGTGTCAGGTATTAGGTGTCAGGTGTCAGGTATCAGGTATCAGTATCTAACAACTCAAATCTAAGTCTTATTTGGCAAGATATTTTTTATGATCTGTTGAAGCACTCTGTAGGCAAGTGTTTCCAATGAAAAATAAAAAATTCAACTTTTAACTTTTACTGTTTTGTTCTGGCTTGTCCAGGTT
>JBBSUB010000204.1:0-7752 GCA_038235345.1 Chitinophagales bacterium | reverse complement strand
TTTTCCATTATCTGGATTCCGGATTATAAACTGAACGGTTTGGCTGGTGAATTATCTCATCCAAAAAAACTTCCGGGAAAGTGCGTTTATTTAGGAGCTTTATCCAGGTTTAAGCTTCTGGATTCAAAAGACAAAATATATGATATTCTTATTTCTCTGTCCGGCCCGGAACCCCAAAGAACTATTTTCGAAGAGATTATTTTGGCACAATGCGATCAAATAAAAGGAGGGATTTTGTTGGTTAGAGGATTACCAGGCATCTCAGAAAAACTGATCCATCAACATGAACACCTGACAGTTGTAAATCATTTATCAGCAAACGAACTAAACATTGCTTTAGCACAATCGGATATCGTGATCGCAAGAAGTGGCTATACCACTATCATGGATTTAGCAAAACTGAATAAAAAAGCAATTTTAATTCCGACGCCCGGCCAAACGGAACAGGAATACCTGGCAAATTATCTCATGGAAAAAAAATATTTTTTCACCGTTACGCAAAGAAAGTTTGTGATGAAAGACATTTTGGAAAAAGCTGCGCAAATTGATTTTCTTCCGATGCCTTTGCAGGAGGAAAAATATACAGATGTTATTTCCGAATTTGTAGCCTCATTAAAAAACGGCAATTTTGCACTTCAATAAATACATTTTGACTCCACGAATAAAGGCTCACCTGGCTCTTGCAGGAACTAATTTGTTTTTCGCTATAAACTATAGTGCTGTAAAGTTTTTTACCTCCACGAATATTGCAGGTGCCCTGGGTATTAATATTATTCGTGTAGGAGTAAGCCTGGTAATATTTTGGGCCTTATTTCTTTTTAAACCCAGAAAGCCAGACTTCTCCAAAAAGGATTGGATTACGCTGATACTTTGTGCCTTTGCCGCCATCGCATTAAACCAATTACTTTTTATAAAAGGATTGTCCCTAAGCCTTCCCATTCATGCTGCTTTGCTAACCCTCATCACACCTATTTTAATAACGCTTCTAGCAGTGAGGATGCTCAATGAAAAATTATCTGTAACAAAATTAGTCGGATTACTGCTGGGTATATCAGGTGCTTTGCTCCTTATTGGAGGCAAGGAAAAAGGATCGCCGGGAGATAATATTGTTTTAGGAGATTTTCTCGTAATACTAAGTGCCGTTGCCTATACGTTTTATTTTATTCTGGTAAAACCTCTAATGGATCGTCATTCACCAATTGATGTGGTTCGCTGGATCTTCACTTTTGGTTTCTTCTTTACTTTACCACTTTGTTTCCGTGAATTTACAGAAATTCAATGGCAGGCTTTTACGGGAAAACATTGGATCTTACTTTTCTTGATTGTAGTGCCCGGCACTTCCTTAGCCTATATTTTCAATGTGTACGGAATAAAAATCCTGAGTGCCTCCACGGCGGGGGCTTACATTTATTCACAACCCATCTTTGCTGTCATCATTGCGATGCTTTTTCTTCATCAAAAACTATCCCTTGTAATAGTTTTGGCAGGGGTCCTTATTTTTTCGGGAGTGTACCTGTCAAACAGGAAGCCAAGGATTATATTATTGGAGTGAGGTTTTTGGTATAACACGAATAATATGCACGGATTCCCTGACGCAGATCCAAAATACATTTTGAATTTACAAACAGGTTCTTCTTGTCATGTTGAAACTTTGTTTTCCATCCAAATGCAGAATGTACTACAAGTAAAACTTTTACTTTTTTTCTATCACTTTCCATGTTAGCATAGATCCTCCTTCACTTACCTAAAATGTTCAATAATCGAATTAAAAAAAGGTTGATACCCGAAGTAACCGTATTTATTCCTGTTACTGGTTATCGGATATACTTTACCGGTAGAACGGTCCTGAAATTGGCCATACAGTTCGTAGTGGTTCGTGGTACTATTAGTTCCATTCGAATTTTGAGCAGAAACATTAAGTTCATTAACTCTCCAGATCACTACGAAAGGATATTTTTCATTATCCCCATATATTTCCTTTTTCTCTCCAATTTCATAAGGATAAGGATAGTTTTTTTGAAGCCAATTTATCATCTTTTTATTCCGCATTTCTTTATTATGCGGATGCGAGGATATTAACAAAACGCCATTGTTTGGGTTAAAGCCGGGCGGTATCCAGTTTTCAGCATCTGAGAAAGCTTTTTTTGTTGAACAACTTGCTACGCCAATAATGAAAAATAATAGTAGGGCAATAATTGATAAATTAATTTTGGCAGGTGTTTTCATAATTATATTTAAAGAGTACAGTTTAATCCATTTTTAACCATTTTAAAATAAAACCTGGTTAACACCTGCCTCTCAATTACTTAAAAGTATATTACATTAAATAAAAGGGTTTGCAGCTCCGTTATAAATTTAGTCTTTCAAAAAGACATCCATAAGTATTTGATCAAGCTTTACTTATTTGAAGTTAAAGGCAGCACTATATTGTGATCGATGGAAAAATTAAATGTTTTATATCCGCATAAAAAAAGCACCTACCTATTTGTAAGTGCTTGATTTTCAAGTGGGCCCACCAGGACTTGAACCTGGGACCACCTGATTATGAGTCAGGTGCTCTAACCAACTGAGCTATAGGCCCGAAAACTACCGGTAAGGGTAATTTTTTAAAGGATTGCAAAAATAGAAAATTTCCCTTAGTCAAAAGAATTAATTTTCTTTTGTTATGAGAAATATTGAAAAAATTATTTTTGACTTGGTTGCAGTCATCCTGAATATTCATTACAACCTCACCAGGAAAGTGTTTCAAGATTTTGTCAGCACACATCGTGATGATTTAAGTCGGTCCACTTTCCAATAGTTATCAGGATAAACCTAATACTAATTTTACTGATAACTATCGACTGAGTCAGGTTTCCAGTATCAATTCATGAATTTTTAAATAATATTTTCTCAACCATTTCAGGGTATTTTTTTAAATTTTGGATATATTTTTTACTTTTCATTTTCTTTATATGCCTCTCTATTTTCATAGACTGGCTGACTGCAATACAAGGAATGACAAGAAAAATTTCCCAATCCGAACTTTGAGAAGTATAATGGTAGGATATAATAATTAAATAAAAGTCACAACTTCCGTTGCAATTCTTTCAATATACTGTGGGGCAAACACCTGATGGCTATCGGGATGAACCTGAGACCACAGGTGCCGATAGCTATCGGCAGAGTCAGGTGCTCTAACCAACTGAGCTATAGGCCCGAAAACTACCGGTAAGGGTAATTTTTTAAAGGATTGCAAAAATGATAATTTCCCTTAGTCAAAAGAATTAATTTTCTTTGGGTATGAAAAATATTGAAAATATAATTTTTGACCTGGGTGGAGTAATTCTTGATATTGATTATAACCACACCAGGAAAGGGTTTGAAGACATCGGAGTCACCAATTTTGATGAAATGTATTCTCAGGCAAATGCTAATCAGCTTTTCCAAAAACTGGAAACGGGCCATATTTCAAATGATGCTTTTTTCAAGGAATTGGGTTCGGTTACCAATTTAGGTTTGACACCACAAGAAATAAGAACAGCCTGGGATGCCATGCTCTTGGAATTCAGAGAGAGCAGCCTGGAGTTCTTAAATAAAATAAAGCCGAAATACAATACCTATTTATTCAGCAATACCAATTTTATTCACATGGAGGCCTTCCACAAGATCTTCCATACAAAAGAAAGAGACCGTCCTTTCAATAACTATTTTGATAAAGCCTTTTATTCCTGCGAGATCGGCTTAAGGAAACCGGACGCTGAGTCTTATCAGTGGATCCTGAATCATCTGAATATTAAGGCAGACAAAACACTTTTTATTGATGATTCTTATCAAAATATAGAAGCAGCAAAGGGTGTTGGAATGCAAACGGTTTATTTTGAGAAGGGGATGAGAATTGAAGAACTTGGGTTATGAGTTGAGGTGGTGGTAGTAGGTGGTAGGTTTTAGCAGATCACACTACTGATTGAAATCAGTAGTTACAAAATGAACCGTGCCTATGGCACTAACTTGACGTCGCAGTATTTGAAAAGGAGGAATAAACAGTATTATTAATCGGGCAAAAGGAAATGTATTTAAATTTTAAGAACTTGTGTCATCTCATTCTTCTAATCGTAAAACTACGACTCACACAGTAAATTCAGTAGTTTCATAATCAGGCAATACTGCTCTTGTGTACCCATCCCTGCTGGTATATCTTTGTACCAGAAGTTGGTTGATGTTCCATAAACATTAATCCTATCCAAATATCCACTGAAAAGAAACCAATTCCACTAATCCCGGAAAAAACCAATAAATCCGATATCAGTCAACTTCTATTTTTTTTGAATCTAATACGTAATGAAGAAATTAAATCCTATTGAAAACACAGGCTCTTAAAAGCCAAATCCTTTTATCCAAAGGAAGAACCAACAACCCACACAAGTCAAAATTTTAAATGCTTCCGCCTGATCCGCAGAAGTTTTTTTGTAGGGGCAGGTCGCGACCTGTCAATGCTACTGATTGAAATCAGTCCTTACAAAATGAATCATGCCTCTGGCATTCACTTCACATCGCAGTATGTGAATAAAAGAACAAATGATTTTATTAATCGAACTAAAATAATTGCCAGAATATCGATCGAGTGAAGTTTTCTATTTATTAAATAAAATAGTAATTGTAAGTACTCTTTTTTTAGGCCCTTGCTATAAATTTGGGTGTTTCTGTGCGCTGGCATGGGAAAACGCGAGGAGCGATCGGGTTTTAATAAAAGGAGAACAAATATGATAAGTAAATACTTAAAAAATTAGTAGTTAAGTAACGCCCAATCAATAGGCCGGGAGGCCTGCGCCAGGGAGATAGCTGTTTCCTAAGGTGTTGGTTCAAAGCTCATGGCTTTTGACAATTCGTGTAATTCGTGCCTAAAATTCGTGTTTCCATATTCCTAATTTCGTGTTTCTGTAATCCAATCACAGACAGGTCGCGACCTGTCCCTACACGAAATCCATTAACCCATACTTTCTTCCCAAGATCAATGCATCATCGGCTCCCAGCCAATTACGCAGCATGGTGGCATACACATTTTTAAAATCAACGGTATATTTCAGGTCTCCATCTACCAGGTTTTGAAGATCGGGCAATTCATTGATAAACCCTTTCTTCTTTAAACCGCCACTAATTAAAAACATATTATTGGCTGTACCATGATCTGTACCACCACTCGCATTTTGAGCGACACGCCGGCCAAATTCACTGAAGGTCATCACAGCCACATCTTCAAACCGGTTATTTGATTTAAGATCTTTCACGAAGGAGGTCATAGCCTCATTTAACTGTGTAAATAACCTGGCCTGCTGGTTTTCCTGGTTTACATGGGTATCAAAACTCCCCAGGCTCACATAATATACTTTTGTATTAATATCGCTCATGATGAGGGAAGAAATGGTTTTAAAGTCTTTACCCAGCTCTGTAGAAGGATAGGTCTGGGTAGAAAGATGACGGCCACTTTGTTCATAAATATATCCGGCACTGCTCATGGTTTCGCTCAAGGTTTTATATAAATAATCCGCCGTCGCTTCTTCGTGCACATGTTCGTGGGAGGAATTTATTTGTTTGAGAAACCGGTCATTACTTAACTGAAAAAGTTTTTTAGGATCCTGAAGTGCCAGACCTTTTTGTTGTGCTCCTTTCATCGCAAGGCTTAACACATCATCTATTTCAAGGGCCTGCACCGGCATGTCGCAGTTTGCGCATTGAGCATCCAGGTAGCGGCCAAGCCAACCGGTATTGATGTATTCATTACTCTGACTGGCACTTTGCCAGATATCCATACTGCGAAAATGCGACCGGTCAGGATTTGGGTACCCCACATTATTCACAATACTTAGATTCCCCTCGTCGTACAAGGTTTTAAAATATGGAAGTGCCGGATGAATTCCCGCTTCATCTGTTAATGCCAGGGCAGTTTCTTTTTCAATTCCCAGTCCGGGACGGGAGCGATAATAAATATCATTGCGTATGGGAATAATCGTATTCAAACCATCATTTCCCCCACTAAACTGGAGAACAACCATGACCTTATTTCCAGGCGGGACAAGGGCGTTTCTTTCAAACGCTTTTAAAAATTTTGGCATCATTAAAGTGGCCGTTGCCAGTGAGCCGATTTGTAAAAATTGTTTTCGTTTGAATAACATCTTTCTATAATTAAATATTATCGAATGAACTGATTATCTGCAAAAAAAATGTGCCTCAAAAAAAGAATAAAAGATTCCTTTAGCAAAGCTGGTATTCCGGCGTGCTCATTAATTGGACGATCGACGTTTTGATGAATAATTCTCTTGATTGATCATCAATATATCTGAGAAGAAGAGTAGATGATAAGCTATTCTTCGATTGTAATAACGATTTACTTACTTTTTCAAGAAGGTCTGTCCGGGGCACAGCAACAAAAACTTTTTCCACTCCCTGCCAATCAATTTTATTTTGAGAAATGACTTTTTTGCTTCTAACGGAAATACCTTCTTTTCCCATCATGACATCATCATCATCTTTGGGCTTTATGGAAAATTCGTCGGCATTTGTAAGAACCCGGGCAAGTCGTAACCGGGTCATTAGCGTACTACTGTCAATCCAATTGGTTCCGCCAGGCCAGCCTGCCACATTGGGTGGATAAAATAAAACCTGCCCAAGAACGCGTTCAAAAATGAGTTGCGCTTCCGGTTTTTCCAGCTCCATTGGAATGAATCTTCTAATACCCACCAATAATTCAACGGGCGATTTTATTCTATTGCCTATATTCTTATCCGAATAAAACCAATCGGAAGTAAAGATGTTTTCCAACAGTTTCAGTATATCATACTTTTGCTGATAAAATAGATGTGCAAGGGCAGCTACCTGGCCAGGATTAGCTGTATCATTAACGAAAAAGCGATAAATTTTTTCTGTGATGAATTTTGCTGTCGCTTTTTGTTCCAGGATAATATCAATGAACAAAGCGATAGCAACTGTAACAGTAAATGGTTACACCGGGACATATGATGCAGCAGCACATGGAGCAACAGGCACAGTAACAGGAGTTGCAGGTGATCTTACAGCAAGCGGAAGCAGTTTAAATCTAGGTTCATCGTTTACGAATGTCCCAGGCGGAACAGCCAACTGGACATTTACCGGTGGAACAAACTATGAGAATCAAAGCGGAACTGCGTCGATTGTCATTAATAAAGCCAATGCGACTGTATCAGTTTCTGGTTACACAGGAACATATGATGCAGCAGCACATGGAGCAACTGGATCCTTCACAGGTGTTGCAGGAGATTTGGCAGCGGCCGGAGCTTCTCTTAATCTTGGATCAAGCTTTACGAATGTACCAGGTGGAACAGCCAACTGGACATTTACCGGTGGAACAAACTATAATGATCAAAGCGGAAGTGCAGCGATCGTCATTAATAAAGCCAATGCGACTGTATCAGTTTCTGGTTACACCGGAACATATGATGCAGCAGCACATGGTGCAACAGGCACAGTAACAGGAGTTGCAGGTGATCTTACAGCAAGCGGAAGCAGTTTAAATCTAGGTTCATCGTTTACAGATGTCCCAGGCGGAACAGCCAACTGGACATTTACCGGTGGAACAAACTATAATGATCAAAGCGGAACCGCAGCGATCGTCATTAATAAAGCCAATGCGACTGTATCAGTTTCTGGTTACACCGGAATATATGATGCAGCAGCACATGGAGCAACTGGATCCTTCACAGGTGTTGCAGGAGATTTGGCAGCGGCCGGAGCTTCTCT
>JBBSUB010000203.1:0-7760 GCA_038235345.1 Chitinophagales bacterium | reverse complement strand
CCATAAATCAGATCTTATACCATCTTTATTTATAAAATAGTCCGAAGGACAATGAGTAAATATTAGATGGTATAATGCCGATTCAAGAACTATTTTTGGACTATTTACCATTACATTCGGTATTATTTAAAAATTGGAACCATCTAAACAATCGCCGACAATACGATTCGTGATAATAATCGGGACGCCCACGGCATTCAGATGAAGTTATATAGTAGTTTTTAGTTTGTAGTTTATAGTTTGAAGTCGTAGCAGATTCCTAAAGGGTTTAACAGCTCATGGCTCATAGCTGAAAGCTCATAGCTTTTGAATTCGAGTAATTCGTGCCTGAAATTCGTGTTTAAACTTTGAAGTTATATAGAAGTTCTTAGTGATATTAAATTATTGAATACATGAAAACCAAAACTCAACATTTAAAACTCATAGGAGGTAATTGGTAGGAGGTAGTAGGAAAAAGGAAGGAGTGCAGGTAAGTTTTAGGTGGTTGTTTAAACTGAAAAAGGATCATTAAAATTGTTAAAACATATTGCCTTCTTTTAAAATAATAGCCCCTTTTTCCGCAGGAGAAGGGGGTTGGGGATGAGGCTGGCGCTGAAACCTGTCGCCTGACATCTGATACCTTCTAATGATCAAAATCATCCATTCATCTAATAACAGTCAGTAAAAGTTTGCTTTTAATTCGTAACCTTGCAATTCAGTGAAAAAATATTTCGCCATATCGCTATTTTGCATCTATTTATTTTCTACAACGGAGATGTATCAACTGCTTAAAATGCCTATGTTGATTGAGCATTATTTTGATCATCAGGAAGAAAATAAAGACCTGACGCTTTTTCAGTACTTAAATATGCATTACAGCAATCAGAATGCTAAAGATTTGAATGATGCAAAGGATCAGCGATTGCCCTTTAAGTCGCATTCAAACTGTGCTTCAGCTATTTCAGTAAATTATATATTAACGGAAATCTTTACATTGGGCAGACCAGAAATTGAAACCGAAATGAAAAGAGTAGTCTATAAAAACCAGTTTTTGATCAATACGCTGTTATCAAAAATATGGCAGCCGCCAAGGCATTTTCAAAATCTATCCAGAACTCTTCCTGCTTAACAGGGATTCCTTTAAAAAATATTAGTGTAAAAATATCCTTCAAGTTGTTGGAGTGGTTTATAAATCATGGATGAACGAATTCTATTGCTCCAATCATCAAATGCATTTTGTGAAGGTTTCATGCATTCTTTCCTGCAAAGATTGATTTAAATGAAACAGGTATTTTACTGAGTTGATTTTTTTACATGGTATCTCAAATTTCTGGATTAGAGTTCTCTCCTAAGCAGAGATTTATTAAATTAATATTCCATTGAGAAAGAATAAAAAGAGCGAAATATGCTGAATAAAATCATCGGTTTTTCTATAAAAAATAAACTCATCATAGGTCTTTTTGTTTTAGGGCTGATAATCGTTGGTGCTTATCAGTTTACAAAATTGCCTATAGATGCTGTGCCGGATATCACCGATAACCAGGTGCAGATTATTACTGTGGCGCCATCCTTTGGGGCAACTGATATCGAAAGGCTGATCACCTTTCCCATTGAACAAGCCAATAATAACATTCCCGGCCTGAAAAAAATGCGGAGCTTCTCCCGCTTTGGATTGTCCCTTGTGACCATTGTTTTTGATGAAAATACAGATGTGTATTGGGCCAGGCAGCAAGTGTCGGAGCGACTTCAATTAGTAAAATCGCAAATACCTGCCGGTATTGGGGAACCCGAGATGGGCCCGGTAACCACAGGCCTGGGTGAAATATACCAATATGTCGTTCGTCCTAAAAAGGGCTATGAACATAAGTATGATGCTACTGAATTGCGGACGATCCAGGACTGGATCATCCGCCGGCAATTATTAGGCGTAAAAGGTGTGGCGGAAGTAAGCAGTTTCGGTGGAAAACTAAAGCAGTTTTCTGTTGAAATTCAACCTGGTAAATTGCAGGCTTACAACCTGACCATCCAGGATGTATTTGAAGCGCTTGAAGCGAACAATCAAAATACCGGAGGTGCTTATATTGAAAAAGGACCAACAGTGTTATATATACGTTCGGAGGGATTGATCGGTAGCATAGAGGACATCCAAAACATTACCATAAAAAAGAGAGGAACGGATGTACCTGTCTTCATCAGGGATGTGGCTGACATTAAAATCGGCCACGCGATTCGTTATGGTGCCCTAACCTATAATGATGAGGGCGAAGCAGCAGGAGCAATTGTGATGATGCTGAAAGGGGCTAATAGTAATGTCGTTATTAAAGATGTAAAGGACAAAATCGAACAAATCCGGAAAACCCTGCCCGAGGGAGTCATTATTGAACCATTTTTAGACCGGACCAAAATGGTGAACAATGCTATCTCAACAGTGGAAACAAATCTATTGGAAGGAGCATTAATTGTGCTCTTTGTCCTGATCCTTTTTCTAGGAAATGCACGGGCTGGTTTGTTAGTGGCTTCGGTCATTCCCCTGTCGATGTTGTTTGCGGTTTCTATGATGAATCTATTTGGTGTTAGTGGAAATTTGATGAGTTTGGGAGCTTTGGACTTTGGGTTAATTGTAGATGGGGCTGTCATCATTGTGGAAGCAGTGCTGCACCAACTTGCGCGAAGTAGAAGGTTTGAGGAGTCACATAGGTTAAGCCAGGAGCAAATGAATAAGGAGGTGCAGAAAAGTGCAGGGAAGATGATGAATAGTGCTGTGTTTGGACAAATCATTATTTTGGTAGTTTATCTGCCTATATTGACTTTGCAGGGAATTGAGGGGAAAATGTTTAAGCCAATGGCCCAGACAGTTGCCTTCGCTTTATTAGGTGCATTCATTTTATCATTGACTTATATCCCTATGATGAGTTCGCTGGTTTTAAGTAAAACGATCAAGCCTAAAGGAACTTTTTCGGACAGAATGATCAGTCGGTTAAGCAGAGGTTTTCAAAGAACGCTTTCAAAGGTTTTAAGTTTCCCCAAAATAGTTATTGGTACCGCTTTGACATTGTTCGCAGGGGCATTGTGGGTTCTATCTACGATGGGTGGTGAATTTATTCCCTCCCTGGAGGAAGGGGATTTTGCCGTTGAAACCAGGGTTCTTTCCGGAAGTAATTTAAATACATCCATCGAGTTCGTAACCAAAGGCGCGCATATTCTTAAAACACAGTTTCCTGAAGTAGAAAAAGTTGTAGGTAAAATAGGAAGCGGGGAAGTTCCTACAGATCCAATGGCGATGAATGAAGCGGATATGATGGTGATCCTGAAGCCTAAAAAACAATGGACTTCTGCAAAAACATTTGATGAACTGGCGGATAAAATGGGTAAAGCACTTCAGGTTGTGCCTGGGATTATGGTCAGTTTTCAGTATCCCGTGCAAATGCGTTTTAATGAATTAATGACTGGCGCAAAACAGGATGTGGTCGTGAAAATTTTTGGGGAGGACCTGGATACGCTGGCTCTATATGCTCAAAAAATGAGTGCAATCATTCAAACGGTAAAAGGAGCAAAGGAAATTTATGTAGAACCTGTTACAGGATTGCCACAGATTATTATTAATTATAACCGACAGGCTATTGCACAATATAATTCAAACATCTCGGATATTAATAAGGTGGTTAATGCCGCATTCGCCGGACAGGTTGCCGGAGTAGTTTATGAAGGAGAAAGGCATTTTGATATGGTTGTTCGGCTTGCAGGCAATGACCGGGGAAGTGTAAAAGATGTCCAAAATTTATTGATCCCCCTTAATAATGGCCAGCAAATTCCTTTAGCACAGTTAGCCACAGTTTCTATTAAAGATGGACCGAATCAAATACAACGGGAAGATGCCAAACGTAGAATTATCGTCGGATTTAATGTGGGAGAAAGAGATGTTCAAAGCATTGTGCATGAACTGCAGGATAAAGTGGGAAGTCAGGTTCGTTTTCCTGTAGGATATTACCCCACTTATGGCGGTGCATTTGAAAACTTAAATGAGGCCTTAGGCCGGTTGATGATTGCCGTGCCGCTTTCATTACTGATGATCTTTATTTTACTCTATTTTGCTTTTCATTCTGTTAGACAGGGACTGCTTATTTATTCTGCTATTCCACTATCAGCTATAGGAGGTATTTTCTTTTTAGCGCTTCGCGGAATGCCTTTCAGTATCAGTGCAGGCGTGGGTTTCATTGCCTTATTTGGAATAGCCGTATTGAATGGAATTGTATTAATTGCAGAGTTTAATCGTTTAAAAAATGAAGGTATGACCAGTTTAAAAGAAATTGTACTCACGGGTTCTAAAACCAGGTTGCGACCTGTATTGATGACAGCTTCGGTGGCTTCACTGGGTTTTTTACCCATGGCTTTAAGCCATGGCGCTGGTGCGGAAGTGCAACGCCCATTGGCAACAGTAGTAATTGGCGGATTGATCATCGCTACATTTTTAACCCTGTATGTATTACCGGTGTTATATGTCATGTTTGAGAAAAAATCATTTCTGAAATCATTGAACAAAACCGGAACGACATTGCTTCTATTCCTTGTACTTGGGTTAGCAGTTCCGGCTATCAGTCATGCTCAAACGATGATTACATTGGAAGAAGCAAAGGATTCTGCCATCAAAAATAGTCTCCTCATTCGTGATCAGAGATTAAATGAATTGCATCTTCAGAATCTCATCAAAACATCTGCGGAAATACCACATACCAATGTTACCGGTACGTATGGGCAAATAGCCAGTATTTATAATGATACCGAAATCGGAATCAGTCAAACTATTTCTTTTCCAACAATTTATAAAAAGCAAAAACTGCTTTTAACGGAAGAATATAAGTCAGGTGGTATGGCGGTGGAAATGAAAATACTGGACCTTAAAAAGCAGGTTTCGGAAGTGTTCAATACCCTGCTCTATTTAAATGAGCAAAAGAAGTTGCTGCTTCGTACAGATAGTATCTATAGTGAATTCCTGAAGAAAGCAAATTTGCGTTTTGAAAAAGGAGAGAGTAATATTTTGGAACAGGCAACTGCTCAAAATCAACAGGGGCAAATTGCGACTCAGTTAGATCAATTACACCGGGATATTGAGATCAATCATTACCGGTTCCAGTTATTACTTAATTCAATAGAGACATTTATTCCGGTAGCAAATACCTTTAAAATGGATTTTAAAGAAGGTCAGATAAATACGGAACTTTCTCAAATGCCGGGTATAAAATTGTTGGAACAGAAAAAGCAAATTGCCCTGGCAAATACGCAAGTCCAAAAAAGCAAATTGCTTCCGGATATTCTTTTTGGCTATAATAATTCCAGTATGCGGGGCGTAGGCGCGGATGATAAATATTATTCCGGTAGCAAACGGTTTCATTCTGTTCATGCCGGCATCGGAATTCCACTTTTTAATGGCGCACAGAAAGCACGTATTGCTGCCGCCGGAACAAATGAAGCCATCGCTGAAAATAATATTTCCCTGGGACTTATGAACCTGGAAAATAATCGGAAGACAGCCCTAATGGATTACAGGAAATACCTCCATACACTGCAATGGTATGAAAATACAGGATTGAAAAATGCAGAGGTCATTAATAAAACCGCTGATAAGCAATTTGTAAACGGGGACATCAATTACCTGGAATGGGTGCTTCTTGTAAACCAGGCAGTTTCCATTCAAAGCCAATATATTGAATCCATCAAAAAATTAAACGAAAGCATTATAGAACTCAATTATTTATTCAATAAATAAACAACATTCATGAAAAATATATTCATCATACTCACGGTTTTTTTGTTGGGAATATCGTGCAAATCAGCCTCAGAAACTGAAGTAATAAAAGCTACGGAGCCGGAAGATAAAGTAACGTTTACGGTAGCACAAATGAAAAACAGTGGCGTAGTTTCCGGTAATATAACCCAACGGGAAATGGCTGCTGTTATTAAAGCAAATGGTCGCATAGATGTTCCTCCTCAAAATATGGTCACCGTAAGTGTTCCCCTCGGAGGTTATTTAAAAACGACCAAACTATTGCCCGGTATGCACGTAAACAGGGGAGAGGTCATTGCTACGATTGAGGACAATCAATACATTCAATTGCAGCAGGATTACCTGACAGCAAAAGCGCAATATAATTTTAATGAAAGTGAATATAATCGTCAGCGTGAATTAAATGCAAGTAAGGCCAGTAGTGATAAAGTGTATGAACAGGCAAAGTCTATCTATCTAAGTCAACGGATATTAATTAAATCCCTGGAAGAGAAATTGAAATTGATCGGTATTAACCCTGCCAGATTGAATGAAAATACCATTTCTAAAAGCATCTATGTGTATTCTCCCATCAATGGATTTGTCTCTAAGGTGAATGTCAATATTGGTAAATATGTAACTCCTGCGGATGAACTTTTTGAATTAGTGAATCCGGATGATATTCACCTGAACCTAAAAATATTTGAAAAAGACCTCGACCAGTTATACATTGGCCAGCACATTGTTTCCTATACAAATTCCAATCCTGGCAAGAGATATGACGGGGATATTATTCTCATTAGTAAAGATGTTTCTCCCGAAGGCATCATTGAAGTTCATTGCCATTTTGACAATTTCGATAAAAGCCTTTTTCCCGGTATGTATATGAATGCAGAGGTCATGCTAAAAAATAAAATCCGGAATGTTTTACCCGATGCCGCCGTAGTCCGCTTTGAAGGAAAAGAATACATTTTTGAAGACCTGGGAGGAAATCAGTTCCAAATGAAAGAAGTCGAAATAGGAGAAAGCGAAGGTGGATTTACAGAAATAATAAATGCAAAACCTTTTTTGGATAAAAAGATAGTCACCAAGGGAGCTTACACGCTTTTGATGACAGTTAAGAATATTGAGGAAGAAGACTAGTTTTTAGTTTGAAGTTTGAAGTTTGAAGTTTGAAGTTTGAAGTTTGAAGTTCAAAGTTCAAATTTCGTAATTTCATAAATCATAAAGCGTAAATCATAAATCGTAAATCATAAATCATAAATCGTAAATCATAAATCATAAATCGTAAATCAAAAATCGTAAATCATAAAATGCCTACAGAAAATCCTTTTCCCTTTACCGGTCTTTCTTCAAATGGAGTAAAAGCCTCCCGGGAAAAACATGGTTCAAATAAAATTCAACCAAAGAAAATAGGTCCTTTTTGGTATTCGCTTCGCGATGCGGTTCTGGAGCCGATGTTTGTTTTATTGGTTGCGGCGGCGGTGAACTATTTTATCCTGGGAGAGTTCTCTGATGCCTGGTTTATGATGGGTGCCATTGTGTTGGTTTCGGGTATCTCCATTTACCAGGATTACCGGAGTAATAATGCGTTGAGTGCCTTAAAAGAATTTTCTCAATCGCATGCCAGTGTGATAAGAAATAACCAATTGGAATATGTGAAAGCAGAAGAGATTGTCATTGGTGATTATGCGGTTGTTTCCCAGGGAGAATTAGTACCGGCGGATGGCGAAGTAAAACAATTGAATGATTTCTCTGTTATGGAAGCCATTCTAACAGGAGAATCATTTTCTGTGACCAAGGATGTAACGGATACCGGAAATAATAAAGTGTATAGCGGCACGCTGGTTGAATCCGGTCAGTGTGTTTTTGAAGTAAGCTCTGTGGGTGAAAAAACAAAGTTGGGCGCTTTGGGCAAATCAGTTGAAAGTATTCAAAAAGAAAAAACACCTCTGCAAAAGCAAATCAACACATTTGTGAAATGGATGGTGCTGGTTGGGGCGTTTATTTTCCTCGTTAT
>JBBSUB010000202.1:0-7772 GCA_038235345.1 Chitinophagales bacterium | reverse complement strand
ACCCTTTTCCTTCCCTTAAAAATTACAGTATTTTTGTAGTATTCAAAAGTAATTTGAAACAAAATTATCTATGCATGGAATTAGAAAAACTGGACAGAACAGCTTTTAAACATCAAACTATTAAAGAAGCTTCTCATAATTTAAATTACTGGACGTCTCAAACTTACAAAAAGAGATTACAGGCAGCTAATTACCTGAATAGTGTTGCTTACAATTTTGATATTAATAATCCTCCCAAAATGGATAAAACGTTTTTCAAAATAAGAACCAGAGGAAATGGGTAATATTTTCAATGAAGATTTTCAAGATTTCATTTCATCACTGAATAAGCATAACGTTGAATACCTGCTTGTCGGAGGGTATTCTGTAATCCTTCATGGATATTCCAGAACCACAGGTGGTTTAGATATTTGGATAAATAAAACGAAAGAAAATTACCATCGATTAGTTAAGGCATTTGGAACATTTGGAATGCCTGTATTTGATATGACAGAGGAAAACTTCTTGAGTAATCCTGATCTAAATGTATTCACTTTTGGAAGACCACCTCGAAGTATTGATATAATGACAGCGGTAAAAGGTATTGATTTTGATGAAAGTTCATTAGCCGCAAAATTAGTAGAAATAGAAAACTTAAAAGTTTGTTTAATCCACTTAACACACCTTTTACAAGCCAAGAAAGCAGCGGGCAGACATAAGGACTTAGATGATATCGAAAATTTGACTCCCTGAACTTAAAGTAGTTTTAATACCGGATGTAATGGTAAATAGTCCAAAAACAATTCTTAAATAGGCATAATACCATCTAATATTTACTCATTGTCCTTCGGACAATTTCATAAATAAAGATGGTATAAAAATCAAGATTCTCTTTTCCTAAAAAAATCCGGGCCCATTATGAGACCGGATTTAAAATGAATTTTAATCAGGATTCTAAAACTTTATTCAGAAGTACTCAATAGTTATCATTCACTTTTAGGATTTTCGGTTATCCCGGCTTCCCGTTTCCTCCGTTAAAGCCGGCCAGGGCCAGGCTGCGTTTTTTTAATTTAATCACATCCAATGATTCAATAATCGGATCACCGGTAAGTACGAGAGATACATTATTTGTTTTCCACCAATCACTCTTGGCCAATTTATCAAAATGAATAACGCCGATCAGGTAATTAATCTGATCGTTTGAGTGCCATTCTTCCACATTTTCAAAATCATCTTTGCACACATCTGCCCAATCAGTAAATCCAACATATACTTTTACGTAAAAATCATTGGTTAACTCATTCGGCTTATGATGATACAATTTTTTGTATTCATATTTATAATCGTACCGCAGAGCTGAAATATCACTCAATACAGCAGAAGCCGTCGGAAAACTTCCCGCCCCTTTTCCGTAAAAGAATTGCTTATCCGCAAAAGAGCTTTCTACAACAACTCCATTGTATTCATTTTTTACGAAGGCCAGCAGATCATCTTTCAGCACAAAGGTTGGTAACACATAGGCTGCGACCTTGCCATTTTTCAACTTTTTAGCCTGTGCTGCCAGTTTTATCACACAATCCTTTTTATCGGCCATAGCTGCGTCCTGACTGTTTATGTGTTGGATACCGGTGAAAACCAATTCTTCTTTATTTGGAATAATTCCATAAGCATGTGTCAATAAAAACGTCCACTTATTTAACGCATCGTAACCTTCCACATCAAGGACAGGATTGCTTTCTGCAAAACCTAATTGCTGCGCAAGAAGCAAAGCATCTTTGAAGGACAATTTGTCTTCAAACATTTTTGTCAGAATAAAATTAGTAGAACCATTTACGATAGCGCTGATCGAATGAAGCAAATCATTATCATAATATTCTTCCAAATTCCGGATTACCGGAATTGATGCACAACAGGCGGCCTCATACAAGAAGGACAAACCTGTTTTTTCCTGTAGATACAATAGTTCCTGCAGATTTTCAGCAATCATTTTTTTACTGGCGCTGACTACATGTTTACCATTCCTAAACGCAGTCGTTACTATTTCGAAGGCAGCTACAGAATCATCAATTAGTTCCACGATGATATTTATTTCCGGATCGTTCAGTAGCACATCCTTATCATCTGTAAATAATTCAGACGGAGCATTTCTCTTCTTATCAATGTGTTTAATACATACTTTTTTAATAGTAGCATTCAATGACGGTGTTTGATTCAAGACTTTATAAAGGCCTTCACCTACTACGCCAAAACCAAAGATTCCTAAAACTAATTTCTTATGATGTTCCATTATATTTTTTTTATTTTAAACACGAATTTTTGAAGAATGATAAACACGAATTTTAGGCACTAATTTCACGCATTCAAAACCATTTACCTATAACCTGACACCTGATACCTGACACCTATAATAACACGAATTTTAATCACTAATTACACAAATTGAAAACCCACTTTACGGACAGGTCGCTACCTGTCCCTACCTAACACCTAATACCTACAACCTAATACCTATTTACGCTAACTCCAATTCAACCTTCTCCACAGCCACTTTTTGCAAAGCGTTTTTTAAATCTTCGATCAGATCATTTACTTCTTCCACACCTACGGATAGACGAATTAAACCATCACATACACCGGCAGCTTTTCTTGTTTCATCAGGAATGCTTTTATGCGTCATTGTTGCCGGATGGCACAACAAAGATTTTACACCACCAAGGCTTTCTGCCAGTTTAAAATAGTTCGTGCTTGTTACGAATGTTTTCGCTGCTTCAATGGTATCTTCTTTTAAAGAAAAGGAAACGATTCCGCCAAAACCTGTTGATTGCGATATAGCAATCTCATGATTTGGATGAGAAGCAAGTCCCGGATAATAAACTCTTTCTACTTCCGGTTGAGTCTCTAAAAACTCTGCTATTGCCTGGGCATTAATACAATGTTGTTTGATGCGTAAATGCAATGTTTCCAATCCTCTGATTACTAACCAGCAATCAAATGGAGCAAGGATTGCACCGCTTGCGTTTTGTATGAATTTAATTTTTGCACCGGTCTCTTCCGTTTTTGTTACCACGACTCCTGCGATGAGATCACTATGTCCGCCAAGGTATTTTGTAGCACTATGCACCACGATATCCGCTCCAAGATCTAAAGGCTTTTGTAACAAAGGCGATGCAAAAGTATTATCTACACAAAAAAGACAATTATTTGCTTTGGCAATTTCACCAATCGCTTTGATGTCAGAAATTTTCAGTGTCGGATTGGTTGGCGTTTCTACCCAGATTAATTTTGTTTTTGGCGTGATGGCATCCACCACATTTTCTATTCGGGTGGTGTCAACGTAATGTACTTTAATACCGAATTTCTCATAAATATGGGTGAACAACCGAAACGCACCACCATAAATATCATCAACGGCAAGAATTTCATCTCCGGCAGATAATAATTTCACAACAGCGTCAATAGCTGCCAAACCGCTGCCAAAGGCAATTCCGGTCGTTCCGTTCTCTAATTTTGCAATTAAAGATTCCAAAGTAGCACGCGTTGGATTTCCTGTACGTGCATAATCATATCCTTTATTTTCACCTGGTGCGTCCTGCACGAAAGTGGATGTTTGATAAATGGGCACCGAAATAGCACCTGTTAATGGATCAGAAGGGATACTGTGAAGAAGTTGTGTTGCGTTGCTCATTTTTTTACGTTTAAATTTTTTTTAGAATAAATAAAATTTTTCATTTTAATTAATCTATCAAAAAAGTGCAGACGATTTTTTACCGGGACATCTACCGGAATTGTTTTAATTGCCCTGATCAGGAGCAAAAAAAAACTCACCCGGCAGAGACAGGTGAGTTAATATATTTTATTGGCGAATGCCAATTACGTAAAATTAAAACTTGAATCTGTTATCTGTCCCGCATTTCTGCGGGATGGAGTTAGCACCTTAAATACATTTCTGCATTTTGGTTGCCAAGGCGTCATTGGGCCATATCCCTCTGCCTTTCTTGATAAATGAATCACAAAGAACTGGCGCAAAGATGTAGTAGAAATTTTAAACAACAAAATCTTTTTTGAAAAAATAGTTTTCGGTAGAATGGTTTTCTAATGCAAATCATTAAAACTTTTTTTAAATTCCCTTTTCCCCGATTCAAGAAATATAGCGATTTCAGGTATATTTCTACTCATTCTTTTTAAAGGGTGCATTTCAAAATATCGCAATGGCACGTTAATATATGACAATAGATACACCACCGACGGGGCATCGCTCGAGTTAGTGGGACGACAACCAGCGACATTTTAAAGTACATTGAGATGTATTACGGGGAGGCAGTTTTATCTCTATTTAAATCTGCAAAATTCGGCGGATAATATTCGACCCCGTTGGGGTCGGTGTGAAAGGTTTCAAAATTTACTATAAACATTTGACCCTGTGGGGGTCGATAGAATCTTCTATGAAATTTAAAGGATAATAATTTTAGAGAAGAAATAATACCATCTATATTTATAAAATAGTCCAAAGGACAATGAGTAAATATTAGAGGGTATTATGCCGATTTCAGAATTATTTTTGGACATTTACTATTTATATTCAGTATAAATAGTTGCAAAATATGGTTATCATATTCAAAAAAAAGTTCCTGAAATTTTGTTGTAGAGTATCTTAAATATGAAAAGACCTTTCCGGTAATTAATGGCTTAAAACCTCTTGTCGAAAAATGATTACGCCAGTTCATTAGAAGAAATTACCGCGCAAAACATTTCGGTTACAAAATGAATTGTTAATCACCTAATAGCGTTGATTCAGTTAAACACTCTTATCGTTACTAAGGTTATCAGACCCCAACGGGGTCAAATGTTGATAGTTGAATCAATATTTGAATACCCGACCCCAACGGGGTCGAATCTATGTTTGAATTTAAAAGTGAGCTAGACTTTTTTTCAACCACTGAACACCAACCAAAACCTATACTTCGCCATCCGATAGTTTCCAACCAGCGACATTTTGAAATGCACCCTTTTTAAATACATTCAATATTTTAAAAGGTAAAAATATAGTATATTCATTCTCTGATTGATCTCTATTAAACCATCACCTGTCATTTAATAACAACTACTTTAAAGCTTTTTAAGTTTTTAAATTTTGTTTTATGGCAAGGAGATATCAAATATATATCTGGAAAAAAGCTCCCTTCCTACGGCTGGTTTTACCCTTTATTTGTGGGGTTATTCTACAGCATTATTGTGATTTAGCATCTCTTCATGTTATTGCTATCTTATTCATCTTTGGATCACTATTCCTTTCGTTTCATCTATTCAAAGATTTTTACAAATTCAAAACCTCTTTCCTGCGCGGGATAATCCTGTCGGCCTTAATAGCTTCTTTGGGCATGTGGGTCACCTGGCAAAAAGACATTAAAAATCATCAAAATTGGTATGGAAATAAATCCGATTCCGTAAGTACTTTTATCGTTTGGATTAATGAACCACCAGTAGAAAAAGCGAAGTCGTATAAAGCGTTGGTTCGTGTAGAAAGCTTGGCTGTAAAGGATTCTGTTCAAAAAGCTATGGGAGAATTTATCGTTTATTTTTCAAAAGATACCCTTTCAGAAAAATTAAAATATGGCGATCGAATTCTCTTAAAGAAACTATTACAACCCATCAAAAATTCCGGAAATCCAGGCGGCTTTGACTATGCGCAGTACCTTGCCTTCCAACAGATCTATCACCAGGTTTATTTAAAAAAGAATGAGTGGGTCCTTTTAAAAGGGAACAATGTTTCGTTTATGAAAAGTGCACTTTTCCGGTCAAGGAATTATGTAATAAAAACGATTGAAAATTATATTGTTGGAGCCAGTCAATCAGGCTTAGCCAAAGCATTATTGATCGGGTACAGGATAGATCTTGAAAAAGATTTAGTTCAGGCATACAGTAATGCGGGAGTGGTTCACCTAATTGCCATTTCCGGTTTGCACATGGCGCTAATTTATGGGTTGCTGTTTTGGGTTGCCATGAAAATACCGTTTCTCAAAAGATCAACTGTTATCCGCACTCTTTCTATTCTTTTATGTTTATGGTTTTTTGCTTTTCTTACAGGAGCACCCCCCTCTGTGATGCGCGCTGCCGTGATGTTTAGTTTTATCGCGGCTGGCTCTTTATTTAAGAAGAATTCTTCTGTGTTTAATTCGCTGGCAATTTCCGCCTTTGTGCTATTATGTTTTGATCCGTATATTCTTTGGAATGTAGGATTTCAACTTTCTTACCTGGCAGTTTTGGGAATCGTTATTTTGCAAAAACCTGTTTATAATTGGTTCTATTTTAATAATAAAATCCTGAATTATACCTGGGAAATAGCGTCCGTTTCCATCAGTGCTCAAATATTTACCATCCCCATTTGTTTTTATTACTTTCATCAATTGCCGCTATTCTTCATCATCGCAAATATTATCGCCATTCCTCTTGCAACACTGGCTTTATGGGGCCTGATCGCTTTGGTGTGCATTTCTCCTTTCGCATTTATTGCAGAGTTTGTTGGGAAAATTGTTTCCGGATTTTTATGGCTGATGAATCATTCCGTTTTGATCATAAATAAAATACCCTTCGCTTTATGGGAAAACGTTTATCTCTCACTTTGGCCTACGCTATTATTGTATGGAGTGTTTATTTGTTTTATTTTTTGGTTGATAAAAAAGAACATGACAGCATTAAAAACCGGTCTTGCTTTTACACTGATATTTACGGCCATGACCACCTATCAAAAATGGCAGGCTTTTAATCAAAAAACCATGATCGTTTATAACATTCCATCTCAAAATGCTGTGGACTTTATTTATGGAAACAAGTATAGATTGATTTCAGATTCTGGTTTGCAGAACAATAAAATCCTTTATAATTTCCATCTAAAACCTTTACGTGTTTTATTGCAGGCAAATAAAAATGATTATACGAACGAAGTGTTTTTTTCTTCGGATAATTTTTATAAGTTTTTCGATAAACGAATCGTTGTCATTGATACATTGATCCATTATCATCCGGCAGTGAAACTGGAGGTGGATTATATCATTCTCACAAAAAATCCGAAAGTTAAAATAGCTGACCTTCTGCCTTATTATGATTGCAAACAATTCATCTTTACGGCTTCCAATTCAATGTGGAAAATTGGTGAATGGAAAAAAGAGTGCGAAGAGCTACTTTTGCGTTCTCATTCTGTTGCAGAACAGGGTGCATTTGTTATCGCTTTTTAAAACTTTCCAATACAAATCATGCAAAAGAAAATTAAATCTGCCCTTATTTCCGTTTTTAATAAGGAAGGGTTGGGACCCATTATTTCCCAGTTAACCAAACACGGGATAACCATTTACAGTACCGGCGGCACACAAAAATTCATTGAAGAAAATGGCGGTAAATGCATCGCCGTAGAATCACTGACCGGTTATCCGTCTATTTTAGGAGGAAGAGTTAAAACCCTGCACCCTGTTGTATTTGGCGGTTTCCTTGGAAGAAGAGATGTAGAAAGTGACCTGCAGGAAATGAAGCAATACAACATTCCCGAAATTGACCTGGTGATGGTAGATCTTTATCCTTTTGAAGAAACGGTAAAATCAACCAATGACGAAGCGGCTATTATAGAAAAGATCGACATCGGCGGGCCTTCCATGATCCGTGCGGCAGCTAAGAATTTCAACAGTGTAGTAGTGATCGGAGATAAAAACGATTACGGTGCTCTTGAAAATATTTTGGCACAAAATAATGCAGAGACTTCTCTGGAAGAAAGGAAAGATTTTGCCCGCAAAGCATTTGACGTT
>JBBSUB010000201.1:0-7798 GCA_038235345.1 Chitinophagales bacterium | reverse complement strand
TTAATAGCTTGATTCTCTTCCAATTCTCCTTGAAACAGTTTCATTATTAGCGCAAGAACCAGAAAAAGATAAGTCCAAAAAGAAATAGTTTTAAAGTAATCTTTTTAACCCGGGCGCGGAACCATTCAGGTTTAGGGTTTCTATTTGGCAGATGTAGTTTTTGCTAAAGAACTTTTCAAACTCTTCTTTTATTTATTAATATTCGGTATAATTATTTTGTTTGAAGAAAGATACTTTTTGATAATGAACAAATCACATGAAGCATGGCAAAAGAAATAGGTAAACCCAAAACAAATCTTTTTAAAATATAAAGAATACGGATGAAAATGGCAATGAATATTGGATGGCGAGGCAACTATCTAAAGCGCTTGATTATTCAGATTTTAGAAACTTTACAGGAGTTATTGAAAAAGCATGGAATGCCTGTAAAAACAGTGGGAATGATCCATTGGAACATATCGTTGAGACCAACGAGGTGTTAATTGCCGGCCAGGGGGCACAACATAGTTACCCGAGTTACAAATTATCGCGTTACGCCTGCTATTTAATAGTACAAAATGCGGATCCTTCCAAAGAGGTAGTAGCAATTGGCCAAACATATTTTGCAGTTCAAACCCGTCTGCAGGAAATTCAACAAATGGATGCATACAGCCGTCTTTCTAATGAAGAAGAGCGGCGTATTTTTCTAAGAAATGAAATGAGTAAACATAATATCTATTTGGCTGCTGCGGCAAAAAATGCCGGTGTGCAGGATGATCTCGATTATGCGATCTTTCAAAATCATGGCTACATGGGTTTATATGGAGGGTTAGACGCAAAAGGTATTCACAAACAAAAAAGTTTAAAGAAAAGTCAACAGATATTATACCGAATGTAAATAGTAAAAAGTCCAAAAATAGTTCTTAAATCGGCATAATACCATCTAATATTTACTCATTGTCCTTCGGACTATTTTATAAATAAAGAGGGTATTAGATCACATGGGAAGCACGGAGTTGGCTGCCAATCTCTTTCGTGCCACACAAACAGAAGAGAAACTGCGAAATGAAAACATCAAAGGGAAGCAAAAGGCAAATCAAACACATTTCGAAGTTGGAAGCAAGGTTCGCGGGGCCATTAAAGAAATAGGAGGAACTATGCCTGAAAACCTGCCCACAGCAGAAAGTATTAAAACAGTGCAGAAAAAAATAAGCAAGGGCGAAAAGAAAAAAATCGATAAAAATTAACCTGCTGCATCATTATTTCGCTCAAAATATCAACTGCGTATAATCCAAAACTAGGTTAAGCAGGAATCGTAAAGCTAAAATGAAGAAGCTTTACGGATGATAAAAAGAATCATATCAGAAGTCTCCATTCAACCGATTCTTTCATCTAATAAATCCTTCCTCCACATCAGTAGAAATTTTCTCATGATCAATAGCGTAGAATGTAAGATCATGATCAATCAGACCGGATTTATAATCCCTTTTATATTGTTCTCTTTTGAGTGATTTGATTTAGCTGTATTGATGGTTGACTCTCTTAAATGTGGCATTCTGGCAATTCTAACCACTTAATATTAATTGGTGATGTCAAGCTGCTTTTTTTACTAAACTTCCTATTAACCAAAATTGGTGGCTTGAAGATGTTTAAGAGAAATTTCAAGATACTTTGGATTTGAAAATAATGTACGTTTTCGGTCACTCCACTTTTCCAGGCCTTGCATAATGGTCTGTCGATCAAAGGAATTTGTCTTATTAGAAATGTGATCTATCGATGATAATAATTCTAAAGCGAAGTCTGAATAAAACCCTCTTAAAAAGACAATCGTTTTGTTAGCAATTTCCAAAAGTTCAGGATTGCTTTCAACATGATTTTTTACTGTTGGATAAGCGTCGGCTATCAAAGTCAATGGTTCAAAGGGTTTTTTATTCATATCGCTGAACCCCATTAAATAACTTCCATTAATCGCATTTAACACAAATCGTACTTTTCCGGAATAAGGGCCATAAAAATAAGGTTCAAATTCTAACTTGAAATATTTTTTAGCCCCAAATTTTTGCAGGAAGTAACAAACTTTTTCACTTGAAAATTCAGAAACATATTCGCCATTTTTTACCAAATCAAAAAGAACGTACAATAACAAGGCACGTGCATCTGTAAGTTTTACCCTTTCCTTTCTCAACTGTTCTTGAATTTGCAAAGTAGGCTCGTAAACAAATATGTCCATTGGTAAATGTTCCAATTTTTGTTCAATTATCTTTTTTACCTTTTCCCAGTTTAATCCGCCATTTCCTGCGCCAAGGGGAGGAATTGCGATGCTTTTGATTTGTTTTGTATTGATTACTTCTTTCAGATCATCCAAGCCATTTTCTATGTATTTATACTCCGACGGTTTTCTCCAATTCGTTTTTGTTGGGAAATTAATTATGATCTTTTCTCCGGAAGTTATATTACTATCTGATACGACAAACATTTTACCAGGTTGAACCATATCCTTTTTACAAGCATTTTGGTAAGCTTTATAATTATTAGGAAAGGCTTTCTTGAATTGTAAGGCAATTCCTTTACCCATTACACCCATCGTATTAACTGTGTTAACAAGTGCTTCAGCTTTACTTTCTAAAATGTTGCCGGTAATATATTGTATCATATATTTTTATTAATAGTAAGCGTTAGGTATTATCTTAATCTTATTTTCTTCAAACCTCATTGTCACCAATCTTTTCCTTGCGTTTTCATTATAACAACCTAATCCAATAATCAGATTTGAAGGTAAGTCATCTTGTATTAAAAATTCTGCCTGCTTTTTTCGTTTTAAATTTAAATTATCTTGTCCTCCCCAATATGATGCTTTTACAGCATCCCAATCAATGATCTCCGGCAAATCATTGATTTTAGTTTTATTATAAAAGGTTGTCAAATTATCAGTAGCATGACCATCTGAGAAAAAATAACTATTATTTTTCGTAATTATCCGGCTTAAAGAACACGCCATGTAAACTATTTTACTGGCTGGAGTAGATTCAAGAACAAAGTTCCCTCCATTCTGAATTACATATAACATGGGCATTTTTACGCCAAAATAAAATGGAATATATTGACCAAGAATAATTTTGGGCGCATCAAGATCCAGGAAATCACCATTATCTACAGTGACTTGTTTATTGTCCCTTGTATGTATCAGGCTGACGTCACCAATTGAAATATAATCTGGATTATGATTTGGTGAATTTCTATTAGTAATTCCATTTTCCAATATGTGCGGTATATTGTCAATGTGTGTCATGCGATAAACTTTGATTTCTGCTAAGTTCATTAAAACACTTACTTTTTTGCCCAAATATACTCCTTTTTGAAGAGCTGGTTTCTCAAAATAAAGAGACAGAATATGCGAAGCAAATCCTTAAATTAATTACCGAACTGATAAAAGGATGTTTTTAAAACTGAAGTTGATAGTAACTCTTTGAATTAAACCAGTAAGGCTATCAGTTTATGTTTCCATTTCACAAAACCTTCTTCTACACCCGTAGAAATATTCTCATGATCAATAGAGTGGAATTAGAGATCAGTATCAATCAGTTCCGGCTTTTTATTCATCTTCTAATTTTTGGATTACGGTATCTTTAATATTTACCGGTATTCCCTGTTTATCATATATCACCTCAATGGAAACAATGAATTTTTCGCCGGTTGGAAGTTCTTTACGCCAGTAACCTCCGTCTTCTGTGAACTTGCCATAAAAAGGGTTTCCCAATTCAAAAGCCCGCTGGCGGCCCAATTCATGCATATTCGTCATGTTTTGTAATAAACGTTTAACGACTGAGGAAGATCCCATATTTATAGAATTTAATTACTCAAAGATACAAAAGGGGAATCAGTTACTTTCCGGCAAATCATATTCTGGAGATACAAAACGACCGGTTTTGGTTTACCTTTTTTCACGAAGCAGGCCATATTTTGTTGCACGGCAAAAAAGATATTTTTCTGGAAGACATAGAATATGCAGACGCTGATATGCAGAAGGAACAGGAAGCCAATGATTTTGCAGTTGAATGGACATTCTCAAAAGAAGAAGAAAAGGAAGTATTAAACGCGGTTCCATTAACCATAGAAAGTATTCAGGAATTCGCGGCCAGATTCAATACACACCCGGCAATGATTATTGGACGATTTCACAAAAAGGAATTGTTGCATTACGGAGAAGGTAGAGACTTTTTTGTAAAATTGGATTTTTCAACGGTTCTATATCCGGTATAGAATAATCAAGCACTTTAACTTCCCGGGATTTATTCTCCTCCGTGTATTGTATCAATTCTACTTTCCAGTAAAATTCCCGTTATATATAATCCGGAATTTCTGCTTAAGGCGGAAGTCTTTGCCTTTCCATCCTTGGAATCCACAGCCATTAATACCATTTATATTTATCGTTTAGGCCAATCGCGGCACCGACCTTTCGGTAATATAACATCCTAAATAATTCAATGAAATTGGGATATTACGGATGTATAATCGGAATAAATACTGCCGTTTTTAACTGATATAAATATAAACGAACCCTTGATATTTAATGGCTGATAAAAAAAGCTACCCCAAATTAATGAGATAGCTTTTAAGAATTTATCCTGTGGGTTTATGGTTTTTCGCAGGGTTAAATTCTTGACTCTACATGAGCCGGTTTTTCAAGGAAGTAGATTAGCCTTTCATCGATATTGAAAAATATTTAATCAGAATTGAACTGTAATTCGATTAAAAAATAATTTTCTGGTTATAAGTAAAGAATAGAAAGGATTCCAGGAAATAAAGAATGAAACGAATTCCAGGAAGCTTTTTAAACGGTTACTAACCAACAAGTTGCAAAGATATTGATAGTTTATATTAAATAACGGGTATTACCGCCTTATTAATAGCGTGTTATAATTACGGTAAAGACAGTAAAATTACGGTAGGGAAAAAGGGATAACACTCATTTAAAATAATTCAAAACAACTTTCGACAGTTTTCAGCATCTACAATAAGGTTATTCAAGAAGTATTGATTGTGTGCAAAAATTTCGGGTATAATCCAAACGACCATGCTGTTGATGCCAACGTGATGGTCAAAATGGGCTCAAATGCAAAAAGAGAAATGCCAGGCTACAAGCTTTTGCTTTACCTAAAACCTAATACCTAACCTGGACAAGCCAGAACAAAACAGTAAAAGTTGAAAGTTGAATTTTTTATTTTTCATTGGAAACACTTGCCTACAGAGTGCTTCAACAGATCATAAAAAATATCTTGCCAAAAAATACTTAGATTTGAGTTGTTAGATACTAACACCTGATACCTGAAACCTATTCCCAAACCACCCTACCCGCATACACACTATCTGACGCGTCTTTTTCATGATTACTCAAAAAGCCAATCCAGGTTTCAGCGACAAATCCATTGAAATTCTTTGTTTCCAGTATAGCTTGTCCTTCTCCTCTTTCCGCATCGCCAATACTAAAAAATGCCTCATTAATTTCGGGAAAAAATGCCACTAAGATGACCTTATCTCTTGCTTTTGCCGTGCCGATCCCTGAATTATCTGTCCACAAGAATTTAATGTTTCCTTCCGGATCTGCCTGGGAACGAGCGTTTTCTGCAACCGGCAAAGGCCCTTTGGAAACAAGTACCAACGGATAGGAAATCAAAAGGTGCGGATACACTCCGGAAATAGCCAGATGCATAATGGCACTGGTGGCCCTGTTGTATCCCGTGCCGGTATGTCCGTAAGCAGGAAAACTTTTATTAAAGAAACCCGTTTCTGAAAAAGCCCCGGTGAAACCATTGCAAATTTTTAATTTCTCCCGTTGGGCGATTCTTGCCGGAGTTTGTTTAGGCTTAATACTATTGCGCGAAATCCGGACCAATGGCTGCCCGTTGCGGATGAATCCAGTTACCGGGCCTGCCCTTCCGGTAAACATGCCCAAAAGTCCCTGAGGTAATTTTCCCATAAAATGATGTTTATATAAGAGTTAATGAATACCCGGCGTTATCTATTAACGTAATATATGCGGAATTAGTATGCTGTTTCTTCGATACTTAGAATCGAAGAAGTATCGAAGAAACATCGAACAAATATCGAAGAAACGCAGAAGGAAATGGATAACATTACTTTTTACCCACCACCCACAACCCACCACCTAATACCTACTACCTAATACCTTTTTATTTAAATAGCCTATGCCTGATTGCATAAACGATGATGCCTGCCTGATTTTTTACACCAATTTTTTCGATAATCCTGTTAACATGCCACTCAACGGTTCTTTTGCTTAAATACAATAGATCTGCTATTTCCTGATAGGAATGCCCCTGACAAATAAGTTTTATAATTTCCAGTTGCCGTTCTGTGAATGTTGGGATATTTGTTGGCTCCGCCGGATTGAACCTGCTTTCGCCGATCAACATAGCAAGTTTATGATCGGTACTTTCACAATAATAATATTCATTGTTGTAAACCGCTTTTATGGCCGCGATGATTTCACTTTTATCCGAATCTTTCAAGAGATATCCTTTGGCGCCGGCTTCCAGCATTTCTACTATTTGAGATTCTTCATTAGCCATGGATAAAGCGATAATTCCGGTAGAAGGCAGCAGTCGTGTTAACTCAATTGTTGCCAGGATTCCATCCATCACAGGCATGTGTATGTCAGTAATCACAATATCCGGCTTCAGCACCATTGCTTTTTCAATTAATTCTTGCCCATTTAGTGCTTGTCCTATTATAGTAATGTCCGTATTTTTTCTAAACATGAGTTTAAAGCCATTCATGAATATTTCGTGATCATCGGCCAGCAAAAGTTGAATCGGACCATTCATGTTATATTGCTATTTAAATGGGTATTTCAATTTTATACGTACATCCATTATTTGCAGATGTATTTAGAAAGATGCTTCCTCCGGCTATTTTTATCCGGTTTCGGATGCTGTTCAGGCCAATACCTTTGTTCTCTCCCATCACCTTTTTATAATCAAAGCCGGATCCGTTATCTGTAACAGAGAAGCATATTTTATCCGGCAAATTCCTGATTACAATACTTATTTCTGTTCCTCCTGAATGTTGGATAGAATTATGAATGATCTCCTGCAAAACCCGGTAAATATTCACCGTTTTTTCATCAGAGATGATGAAATCTGCTTCATGAAGAAGGGTGAATTTGATGGGGTGCGTATCGTTTAAAAAAGTAAGATACTTCTTTAAAGATCTGATCAGGCCATCCTCCAACAGCGAAGCGGGCATCAGGTTAAAGGATATCTGACGTACACGATTGATAACCTCATCAACATGCCCCATGGTTTTTTCCTGCGTTTCCAGATCCACCGGATCGGAAAGGTCAAAACTCTTCACCTTCATCTTTATGGCAGACAGGAGTGGTCCTAATTCATCATGAAAATCGGCGGCGATCCGGGAGCGTTCCTTTTCCAGGCCGGTAATTTCATGCAGGATTCTTTTTTTCTGAAAAATCAGAATTTTACGATGCAGGCGTAAATTTGAAACAAAAAAATGGATCAGGATAATGCCGATAACGAGGCAGCAAATAATTATAGCATGATATATTGTTGTTTCGGCAGCATCCATAATATAGCGATTGCATAAATAATGTTTACCGTGAGATTGATATAGATCAAGATACTATAAATTTCCATTCGAAAACTTTCGCTGGCTCCAAGTCCGTAAAGCCAGAATATTTCCACTATTAATTTGCACGTAAAAAAGAGAATCAATCCGGTGCAAATTAATAAGACAGGCTTTTTCAAAAGGTGGAGGTTATTCGATTCCGGATTATCCCGCA
>JBBSUB010000200.1:0-8113 GCA_038235345.1 Chitinophagales bacterium | reverse complement strand
TCATTACCCATCTTTTCATCATTTTCAAAGGCATTCATTAATTGAGCTGCCTTCAATTTTTCTATAGGATTAATAACGGACAGGTCTGCCGGTGCACGGGTATATTCTTTGAATAAATATACCACAATCACGACCAGAAGAATGGAAATTAAGATCAATAGGATTTTGTTTCTTTTCTTCATATTTCTTTCTTAATCTGTAAATTTCCCGCCTGCATTGATCCAGTTTGTGATAATAGCTTTTTCGCTTGCTGTTAAGGAGGGCCCTCCCTGGGGCATATCACCAATGTCAACGGCCCTGACCTTTATTCTGGCTTTATTGTAGACTATATTACAGTCCACTTGCCAATTCATACCTCCGTTTTGGATAGTATTGTTGTGGCAACTTTGACATTTGGCCGCTATCAAAGTTTTTACATTCATAAATAATGGTCCGGCTGTAGCCGCAGTAGAAGTAAGTGTAATACTGGTGGAACGTTCACAACCATCTGCATCTTTAGCAAACAATATATAATTGCCTGGTGCCAGATTGTTAAAAACAGGGGTGGATTGATAAGTACCGGTCTGATTTAATTTAAATACGAAACCGCTGCTACCAGTAGCAGCCGCCGTTATAATTCCATCTGCACCACAGAGACCAGGCGCTTTAACCGCACCGGAAACTGAAATGGATCTGCCCAGGCAAACATCAGCGGGTGGTTCTGTTGAATTACTATCTTTTTTACATGAACTTACCATTATCATGGTAATAACTCCCAGGAAGAGTAATGCGGGTTTATGTCTGGTATTCATTTTGGATCGTTTATAATACAATCGTAAACAATTCAAAATGGGTTGCCTGTATTAAATTATTTTTTTTGGAAAGGGAAATATTTTATACCAGCCTGAAAGGAAGTATAATGCAATTTTACTTTCCCATTGCCCACACCGCTTATTGGAATACTTACGGAAGGAGTTACAAGTAACGATATCTTTTGATTCAACTTTTTTTCCAATCCTATTGAAAACTGAACTGAGGAAAGAAAATGATTTTTCCCGCTATATGACCTGGAAGAAGTGTATCGCGTGCCATTTTTAAGATAATCATAGATATAATTTTCCTTTTTCATTATGAATGATTCCAATCCGGCACCTACATTAAGTATAAGCGATTTTTTCTGAAAGAAATTATACTTGAGCAGTAACGGGATTTCATAAATAAAACAATCTGCATCCACTTGAATTAATTCCACTGTGTTCCAATAGGAGTCGTCCGGATATTTATAATTCTCCGGGCCTGCGATATATTTTTTTGATCCAAGGAAAAAACCTGTTTCCAGGCTGAATTTTTTATTGATCTGGTACCCTAAGCCTATACCGGCTTTTACAGAAATCTGACTACCTGAATTAGAAAACACTTTCAAGCCAGGAGCGTCTACACCACCTGTTGATGTTAAATAAAGTCTTGAATGAAATGAATTTTTGCTTTCGGTTCTGGCCAGCTTTTGTAATGCTACCGGATCACTTTTAGGAATACTGTCATGTTTTTTGTTCTCTTTTGCAAGGGCATTCGTTTCGGTAAGATGACTTTTTTTCTTTTCAACCTTATGCTTTGAATTTACACCCGGAAGAGTCGGGTCATTTCCTATAAAATTTGCTTCTCTAGCCGGACTTTTCTTTTTTTCTAGGGCAATGACAGTGGAATCCATTTTATCAAATCTGATAGTTGTAGATTTCATTTCTACTATATTTAGAGCAGAATGGAATTTGTTAGCGTTTTTCTTTTCTAAAATTTTCGTTTTAGGAGCGGGCAAACCGTTATTGGACTTCTGAATATTAGAATCGTTGGTGTCCTTCATGATTTTCTGAACTGAATTTCTTCCGGTATTTATCTTTGCGGATTCTTTATTTACAGGGTTGGGTATTGCCAGGTAAAGGATTATTGCCACAATTGAAACAACTACAGGAGTGACCCACCACCAAAAAACAGGGCGATTCTTTCTTTTTTGTTTATCTAACAGTTTTTCCATGCGATCCCAGGCTTGACCGTAATAGACAGGCTGAATATTTGTAGCTGCTTCTTTTATTTTCTTTTCAATATGGTTAAATTGCCTCTCGGTCATAGTTATTAATATTTACTTCAGCAAGCATTTTTTGGATATTTATTTTGGCTTTTGAAAGATTTGATTTTGAGGTGCCGGCGCTAATATTTAATTGTTGGGCAATTTCTTCATGTGTGAGCCCGTCAATAACATACAAATTAAAAACAGTACGATAGGCAGGTGATAAACGCTGTACAATGATAATAATCTCTTTATAGGAAAGTCTGTCAATAATAGTCTCGTCACCGACGAAAAGTTTATTTTCCCCCTCATTAATCTCCGGGATAAAATGATTTTTATGATTTTTCCGGTAATGATCTATTGACGTATTGATCATTATTTTTTTTATCCAGGCCATTAAAGAAGCCTCGAAGTTTTCATTTGTTGGCTGAAAAGAATGCAGGGAATTAAAAATTTTTAGGAATCCATCATTTACAATTTCTACCGCATCCTCATTTCGATTACAGTAGCGCATACAGATACTTATAGAGTAGCAATAAAAATTTTTATAAAATATTTTTTGGCTTTCTCTTTTTGCAAGAATGCAACCTTTGATAATATTTTTTAATTCGTGCCTGTCGGGCAAAGGGTTAACTTTAAAATTATTTAATTATACTATTTCATAAATCCGTTCTAACATTTAAATCGGATAAATCATCTATAAGGTTGCCTGTTAAAAAAAATATTTTTAAAAAGCAGTAAAGAAAAAATACAAACCTGATTTCTTCAGATTAAATTTACTGGTTTTCTAAATAAAAAAAGCAGCTCCATTTGAAACTGCTATATAAAAAAAATAAAGAAAAGGCTACTTTTTTCCTAACCCAGGCATTTTGCCCATGGGCATTTTGTTCATCATTTTCATCATGTCTTTCATTTGATCAAATTGCTTAATGAATTGATTTAGCTCGGAGATATCTTTTCCACTTCCTTTCGCGATACGTTGTTTGCGGCTTGCATTTATCAAATCCGGGTTTGCTCTTTCTTCCCGTGTCATTGAATTGATCATAGCCTCAATTCCTTTAAAAGAATCATCGTTAATATCTACATCTTTTATTTGTTTCCCAATACCGGGAATCATGCCCATAAGATCTTTCAGATTTCCCATCTTTTTTATCTGCTGAAGCTGGGTTTTGAAATCTTCAAAATCAAATTGATTTTTACGGATCTTTTTCTCCAGCTTGGCAGCTTCTACTTCATCAAATTGTGCCTGTGCTTTTTCTACAAGACTCACAATATCACCCATACCTAAAATACGTTGTGCCATCCTTTCCGGATAAAACACATCCAACGTATCCATTTTCTCTCCACTGCTTACAAACTTAATGGGCTTATTAACTGTATATTTTATCGAAATAGCCGCACCACCTCTCGTATCACCATCCAGTTTGGTTAATACGACACCGGTATAGTTTAACCGCTGATTAAAGGCTGCTGCTGTATTTACAGCATCCTGGCCGGTCATACTATCCACCACAAATAATATTTCTTGCGGCTTGAGTGTTTCTTTAATATTCGCCACCTCCGTCATCATCACTTCATCTATTGCCAGGCGACCGGCAGTATCAATGATGATCACATTCTTATTCTTTGTTTTTGCTTCTTTTAAAGCATTTTGAGCTATGGAAACAACATCCTTATTCTCCGGTTCACTATAAACTTCTACATTTATTTGCTCACCAAGTACTTTTAATTGTTCTATAGCAGCCGGTCTGTAAACGTCTGCTGCAACTAATAGGGGTGATTTTCCTTTTTTAGTTTTAAGGTAATTGGCCAGTTTTCCACTAAAGGTTGTTTTACCACTACCCTGTAAACCAGCAATTAAAATAATAGTCGGATTGCCGCTCAGATCCAGGTCAGACTCCACACCACCCATGAGATCGGTCAATTCATCTTTTACAATTTTCACCATCAATTGACTTGGGCTTATGGCATTTAATACCTTCTCACCAGTTGCCTTTTCTTTGATTGTATCTGTAAATTCTTTGGCTATTTTATAGTTTACGTCAGCATCTACCAATGCACGCCTGATATCTTTCAGAGTAGAAGCCACATTGATCTCTGTAATTCTTGCTTGTCCTTTTAGATTTTTAAAAGCGCCTTCTAATCTGTCGCTTAACGATTCAAACATATTTTATTAGTTATTTTTTATGAATATTTATTCCGATGTAGTAATTATCCATTCCGGAACATGCAAATTTAATAAAACTGTTCTTAATAGAAGTTTGAGTTTTTACCTGGTTATTAAATAATGGTTTGTATTGAAATATGAGACGTGGCAAATGCGATTAATGTAATTTTTTCCTCCCTCAACCCACAACCTACAACCTGACACCTGACACCCGATACCCGACACCTGACACCCGATACCTGCCACCTAACCCAACCCCAGATTTTCCAAAAATTCCTTTCCCCGATCAGAAACATAAATACATAATAATCGTTTATTTCCCACCATTTCCATTTTCGTTATGATCAATCCTCTTTTATAAAGTCCGGGCATGGAAGATTTCATTTCTTCAGCTAAAAATGGTCTCTGACCTACTTCTTCCCTTTCAAGGCAATTTTTCAATTTCCTGATCATTTCTTCTGTAGGTGGTCTATTTGAATTCTTCATTTCTAAAAACGTTTTTACAATACAGGAGATTCCAGGAATTATAAATCAGGGCAATATTTTTCGAAAGCGGATTGATTTAAATCGTTTATAAATTAAAATTTTTAAACTTGCGAGGGGGTATGCATAAATCTTGTACGGGTTGGGGTTATATTTAAAAAATGCATCCTTCTGTATTAATATGTTATAATTTTCAAAATACAAATCAGGTGCCACCTTTGAACTTGTTTGTGTAGGAATTTTTAAGTCAGGGGTGTTCGGTTAATCAGGTAGATTTTTATAATAGCAATATTTGTTTGTAGGAAGAGAAAATGATTTCTTTCAGATAAATCCATCTGATGAATACCAGAGAGCATTATTGTCTGTCAATAAAAAGTGGGGAATAATAAACACTTTTTGTCCAATAGAATGGTTGAGTTCCTTTGGAATTATTGGGCCAATAATCAGAATTATAGACTATACGGTAAGAAAGTTTGAATGGGAAGACTTTATGTAAATTAAAAGAGCCTTTTAAACTGGACGTTTAAAAGGCTCTTATGTTGTCCCACGAGGATTCGAACCTCGACAGACAGAATCAAAATCTGTTGTACTACCTTTATACTATGGGACAGTACCGCCTATTAGAAATCTCTAAAGGATTGCAAAAGTAAGGGGAAGATTTTCAATTTCAAAATCATTTTCAAATAAAAGTATCTTTTTTATTAAAACTTTTGAAGTTTAGACTTCTTTCTCCTCTTCCTCTTTTAAATTCTTAATAAAATTAAGTGCATCGGGAACAACATCACACATGATTGTTATGATTGCGCCGGGTTTTACATTTTGATAAGCATACATTATAGCTTCCTTCTCCTTATGTATTACTGTAATGGGTAAATCATGTCCTTTTTCTTCATGAATACCTTCTACCAGCAAATCAACAATTTCTTCCGGAGTGCGCCCACGCATATTTTTATCCTGACGGATGATAATTTCATCAAAATTACGGGCACTGATTCTCCCGATTTCTTTTATATCATCATCGCGCCTGTCGCCTGTCCCACTTATAATACCTACTTTATACGTGCTGTCTAATTTATTTACAAAATCGCATAATAGGTTTAAACCCGCCGGGTTATGTGCAAAATCTACCAGGAATTTAAAGTTTTTAAATTCAAATAGATTCAATCTTCCCGGCGTTTGTACCGGAGAAGGAATAAATGTTTGAAGGCCAAGTTTTATATCCTCTAGTCCCATATCACTCAGGTAACAAGCGAGTATGGAAGGAAGAACGTTCATGATGTTGTGAACGGCTTTTCCACCAAATGTGATTGGAATATCTGTCACTTTCTCCACGCGGATTTTCCAGGTTCCTTTCATGATCGTCACATATTCATTTTCAAATACGGCGGCTATTCCTCCACGATTGCAATGAGCCTTAATGCGTTTATTATTTTCGTCCATACTAAACAAGGCAATATTGCAATTCAGGTTTTTCCTCATTGCATATACCAGGTCATCATCTGCATTCAGAATTGAATAACCGGATCGGATAACGGTTTCAGGAACAACGCCTTTCACTTTTGCCATTTGCTCTACGGATTCGATGCCTCCCAGGCCAATATGATCTGCACTGATATTTGTTACAATAGCAATATTGCATTTTTTGAAAGCAAGTCCATTTTTTAATATTCCACCCCGGGCGCATTCCAATACTGCAAAATCCACAGTAGGATCTTTCAGTACAAATTCAGAACTTCTTGGTCCGGTACAATCACCCTGCATCATTAACTGATTCTGAATATATACTCCATCGGAAGTGGTGAAACCTACTTTATAGCCTGCGCTCCGGCTAATATGGGCAGTAAGACGGCTTGTGGTGGTTTTGCCATTTGTACCTGTTATTGCTATAATAGGTATTTTTCCGAAATTCCCTCTTGGGAAAAGCATGTCAATGACTGGTTCGGCCACGTTTCTTGGAATGCCGACAGAAGGTTCCACATGCATTCTGAAACCCGGCGCTGCATTTACTTCCAGTACCGCTCCGCCATTTTCAAATAGTGGAGTTTTAAGGTCTTGCGCCATGATGTCAATTCCGCAGATATCCAGCCCAATAATCCGGGCAATTCTTTCGGCCATAAAAATATTTACAGGATGCACCACATCTGTTACATCATTTGAAGTTCCTCCCGTAGATAAATTGGCAGTTGGTTTTAAAAGAACCAATTCTCCTTTTGATGGGATGGTTTCCAGGGTGTATTCCTTTTCATCCAGCATTTTTTTTGTATACCCATCCACTTTTATTTGCGTTAATACTTTTTCATGTCCATAGCCCCTTCTGGGATCTTCGTTTTCCCTGTCAACGAGGTGTTGAATGGTGTTAATTCCATCACCAATTACGGAAGCAGGAGTGCGTAAAGCGGCACAAACAAATTTGTAATTAATGACCAGTACTCTAAAGTCAAACCCGGTAATATATTTTTCACAAATAACATGTCTTCCATGCTGTCTTGCATCCTGTAAAGCTGTTTCCGCCTGTTCTATAGTTGTAATATTTGTGGTGATTCCCCGGCCATGATTCGCGTTTAATGGTTTCATGACCATTGGAAAACCAACGGATCTTCTACCATCTTCAGCTGTATCATCCATGTAAAGCAAGCACCCTCTTGGTACTGGTATTTCTGCCGCTGCCAAAAGATTTTTGGTTTCTTCTTTATCACCTGCAATATCTACTGCTATACACGAAGTAGTGCTGGCAATGGTTGCACGAATTCTTTTTTGATGTACTCCGTAACCTAATTGAACTAAACTTTGTTTATTTAACCGGATATATGGAATTCCTCTTCTTACAGCCTCTTCTACAATACTTCCCGTCGATGGCCCGAGCCTGGTATCTTCCCTGATCACCCGCATTTGTTGAATATCCTCCTCCAGGTTGTAAGGTGAATTGCTATCTAATAAATGCTTTGCAAGATTAAAGGCAGATTTTGCCGCGAATACTCCGGCTTCCTCCTCCATGTAATCGAATACAACAAAGTATTCCCCTGGTTTACCGGTACCTCTTGTGCGTCCGAAACCCATATCCATTCCGGCAAGGGTTTGTAATTCGAGAGCTACGTGTTCTATTACATGTCCCATCCATGTACCTTCTTTTACCCGGCTGAAAAAACCTCCGGGAACTCCTTCACTGCACCGATGTTCATATAAAGTAGGAAGTATTTGTTCCAGTTTTTCCTGGAAACCCTCGATTTTATTAGTGGGTAGTTCTTCCATTTCTTCCAGATCCAATGTCATCTGAATTAATTTGGGGCGCCGGATACTCCAATAATTAGGTCCGCGCAATACTTTTATATCTATAATTCTCATAAGAAACCGATGCTTGATTAAGATTAGAAAATGTTTTAAGAAGGGGAGTTTATAAGATGTAAGGTAAAAAATTTGTTTGC
>JBBSUB010000199.1:0-8176 GCA_038235345.1 Chitinophagales bacterium | reverse complement strand
CAATCCATTATTTTGCAACAGGTAGAAAATGGTGTTGCGGTAAGAATGGCTGTATTATATTTGTTGAGTAATAAACAAAATATTGTATAGCTTTAATTTAAAATAAATCCTCTATTTATGGAAAGAATTTGCTTGTTTCCCGGCACATTTGACCCCGTTACTTTTGGTCATACCGATATTATAGACAGAGCACTCCCATTATTTGATAAAATGTACATTGGCCTGGGAAGAAATATCAATAAAGTTCCCATGTTTTCCGAAGAGCAAAGATTAAAATGGCTTCAGGAAATTTACAGTCACGAACCCAAAATTGTCGTGTTGGCCTATGACGGATTAACAGTGGATTGCTGTAAGAATGTAGGAGCAAATTTTATATTAAGAGGTATCCGGTACGTGAATGACTTTGAGTATGAAAAAGCCATAGCTGATATGAACCGGAGTTTACAAAATAGTGTAGAAACAGTCTTTTTAACCTGTCTGCCTAAATATACTTCGATTGCAAGTACACTTATAAGAGATGTTCTCCGGAACGGAGGGGATGTATCCCAATGGCTACCCGATGCTGTAAATGCTACCTTTAAAGAAAATAGTGTGACTGCCTAAAATTTTATTTAAGTATTCCCTCACAAACCGGTTTTATACCGGTCATTTATAAATGTTTCATAAAGTACTCTTTTATGTCTATCTGGTTTAAGAAAAATATCATACTTGAAGATCTGAATGCCTTGAATAAAAATACCATGGCAGAGTTTTTAGAGTTGAATTGGGAAGAGATTGGCGACGATTATTTACGTTTATCTATGCCGGTAAATAATAAAAATAAGCAGCCTTACGGATTTTTGCACGGCGGGGCTTCCTGCGTTTTGGCAGAAACAATCGGCAGCGTTGCTTCTGCTATTGTTATAGATACAGAGAAATTTTATTGTGTAGGTATAGAGATTAATGCCAATCATTTAAGAAGTGTTACAGATGGGACTGTTACGGCTAAATGCCTGCCACTCCACCTTGGTAAGTCCACGCATGTGTGGGACATTAAAATTTATGACGATAGAGAAAACATGTTTTGTGTAAGCAGGTTAACAGTGGCCATTCTTCCTATTAAAAAATAGCGCAATTAAACGCTTTCCTGATCTATTGATTTTGTTGAATCAACCGGAATCTCAAAAGAGAAAACAGACCCCTTACCCAATTCACTTTCCAGTTGAATAATTCCGCCATGACGTTTAACAATTTCAGCAGAGATAAATAAACCAATCCCAAAACCGGGAAACGTTTTTTCACTTCTTCCTTCCACCCGGTAGAACCGTTGGAAAATATTTTCCTGGTCTTTTTTATCAATACCAATTCCGGAATCTTTTATTGATATCCGAACTCTGTTTCCATGTAGCTTGCAGTATACTTTTACTAATTTTGACTGTGGGCTATACTTTACAGCATTATTTAAAAAATTGATCAATACCTGTCCGATACGATTTCTATCTGCAAAAACATACATTTTTTCACATCCTTCAAAGGATATTTCATACTGGGGGTTGATATGTTTAATTTCTGTAACGACTTCCCCGATTAAACCGCTCATTTCAAACTGTTCCAAATTAAAATCCAACCCGACTGATTTTATCTTGGAAACATCCAATAATTCGGCTATTAGTTGAGTGAGTTTATTCACCTGCTTGTGTATAATGCCCAGAGATTTTTCCAGAAATGCTTTTTCTACATTAGCCTGTATACTTTGCAAAATCTGTACATATCCTTTAATAGATGTCAGCGGTGTTTTAAGTTCATGACTGGCCATACTGATAAATAAATCTTTCTGTTGCTCCTGTTCCTTAATTTCCTGGATATCTGTACTGCTACCTACCCACATTTGTATATTTCCCAGGTCATCTCTTTGAGGAATAGCCCGGCTTAGCTGCCAGCGGTATACTCCATCATATCTTTTGAAACGATGTTCAAATAAAAACTCATTCCCCGTAGAAATTGATTTTCCCCAGGCTTGAATATTTTCTTCTCTTTCTTCCGGATGCACCATATTTAACCAACCGCCATGTAGTAATTCCTCCTGGGACAGGCCGGAGAAATTGAGAACAGTGTCGTTGAAATAATAAAGGATTCCTTTTGGATCTGACAGCCAAACCTGCTGCGCCAGGGCATTTGCCAACAGTCTGAATTTTGATTCGCTCTCTTCTAAAATTTGTTGATACTTTTTTTCATCCGTTATATCCTGGAGGTTTCCAAGCATTTTTACGGGTTTATTATTTTCGTCAATGAATACTCTTCCTTGTGTTCTTATCCATGAAGTGGTGTTATCAGGTTTAATGATTCTTGCTTCATATGCATAAATTCCTGACAAAAGAGCCCTGGCAAGCGCTTTTTCAAGAATGGATACATCTTCCGGATGCACCTGGCTGAGCATTTGCGAATGCGTGAGGATGGCAGATTCAGGATAACCAAATATTACAGCCAACCGCTGCGAATGGATAATACTTCTTTTTTCCAGGTCCAGATCCCATGTTCCTACGCCCGTAGCTTCAGTGGCAAGCCGTAATCTTTCCTCTGCATCCTCTATTTTTTTTCTTGCCTCTACCTTATCGGAAACGTCATTGGCAGTGACCATTATGCCAGAAATATTTCCATTGGGATCATATAAAGGGGCATATTCAAAATCAAGGAAAAACTTTTTGGTTTCATTTTCATTTTCTACATAAAAAATCGCCTCCTTTTCGGAATGTGTAATTCCGGATTTTAATACTTTATTTAATAGAGCATGATATTTTTGATTGTCTAACTCCGGGAAAATCTCTAAAATAGATTTTCCAATAACGTCTTCTTCCTTTTTACCCCAGATGTTCTTCATCAGGACCTGGTTCGCAGTATCAATAATAAATTTTTCTCCTTTCAGTAGGGTCATTCCAATAGGAGATTGCGTCACTAATTTGCGGAAGTACTTTTCACTTTCCTCCAATTGCAGTTTGGCTTTTACCATTGAAGTTACTTCGGTAGCCACCACCATGATGCCCGTAATTTCTCCTGTATCTTCTTTTAAAGGATGGTAAACCATGTTAAAATAAGTCTGTTCAAACGTATCCATCCGTTTTAAAATGGCAGGAAATTCATTTCCATAAAATGGTTGACCCGTACTAATAACCTGTTGGAAAAGTGGTTTAACCAGCTCTTCAAGTTCCGGATGTGTTTCAAAGAATGGTTGGCTGATAAGCGATTCCGCTTTTTTATCTATAATTACTAAATAAGCTTCATTTGCAAGTTCCACTACATAGTCAGTTCCTCTGAAAATAGCAATTCCCATTGGAGCTTGTTCTACAGAATTCCTGAATCTTTTTTCACTGTCTTCAATTTTATGCAGAGCATTCAGGAGATCCTTCTCCGCTTTTTTGCGTTCAGTAATATCCCTTGAAATGGCAAACATATATTGTTCACCATCCAGGTGGACATTTCCTATGCTAACTTCTACAGGATATACAAAGCCGGATTTATTTTTGTTCAATGTTTCAAAAGGAGGAACGGCTCCAATCTGGTTCCTGTTAAAAAGGTCCTTGAATCTATCACCGGTATAAATCGCATCAATATCCGGAAGCCTTATATCCTTTAATTCATCCTCCGAATAACCCCATTTTTTCATGCCGGACTTGTTCAAATAGGCTATACTTCCATCTTTCCGTAGTAATAAAAAAGGATCGGCAGCATTGTCTGCCATAAATTTAAAAAGCTTAATTTCCAGTAAAGTGGCTTCAACCTTTTGTTTTGCTTCATTTAACTCTGTCACATCAGCAGCGGTATTCATTACGCCGTATATATTTCCGTCTGCATTAAATAAAGGGGTAAAACTATAATTAAAATAATGAGCCTTTAATTCTCCATTAATAACGATATTAACCAGTTGGTTTTGTTTATGAACAGGTTTTCCTGTAATGAACACATCATCTAACTGGTTATATATATGTTGATTTTCGAGCTCTGGTAAAATTTCAGCATACAATTTCCCAATCACATCATTCCCTTTTCCCCAGGCATCAATGATAGACTGGTTTGCCAAAACGATCCGCATTTCTTTTCCGGCATATACACCTATCGGAAAAGGAGCACTTTCAACTAATGCCCTCACTCCTTGTTCACTTTCCTTGATCTTTTGCAGAGCCAGAACCTGCATGGTATTATCGAGGGACCAAATAGCTACTTTGATGATTTTTCCTAAATTATTTTTCAATGGAGCGAAAACAAACGTAGCGTAAGCTTTTTCTTCTTTACCATCCTGCACAAAAATATATTCTACTTCATTTGCATAATAAGGAATGCCGGTTTCAATCACGCTGTTCAGTGCTGCTTCATATTGTAATCTGGACTCTGCAAAACAATCCCAATAGTGCTTGCCAATAATTTCTTCCGATTTCTTACTGGCGATGGTCAAAAAACGTTCATTGACCATTTCAGCAATGAGAGTGCTGCTATTAAGAACACAAAGACCGGCCGGAGAAGATTCGACCATATTGCGGATAATCTGTTCGCTTTCTTCAATTTTTCTCCTGGAAAGATGTTCTTCTGTAATATCTTCTAATGTTCCGTTTAACCGGTATGCGATCTTGTGTTCATTAAAGAAAGCCCTTCCTTTTGCATGAAGTATCATCTCTTTTTTTGAATCCGGATTCCGGATCGTGTATATTATATCGTACGTTCCTCCTGACGCGTGGTCAAGAGAATTGGTGATTGCCTTAACAACTTTTTCTCTGTCATTCTCCACAATTGCCTGAAGGGCCATTGGTAAACTTATTTCAACATCAGGTAATAAATTAAACCATTTCTTCAGCCTGGGATTGGCAGAAAACTTATTCGTAACAGGATTGTAATCAAAAGTGCCCAGTTCAGCAGCATCAATAGCGAATTGTAATTGGTCCTTATTTTCTTTTAATTCCTCTTCGGTTTTTTTTCTGTCTGTAATATCTATACTAGAACTGATGTATCCGGCAAAACTTCCATCAGGTCTAAACCGTGGAGGGCCCTGCGTGAGTAACCAACGATATTCACCCTCTTTGGATAAAATTCTAAATTCACCCCTGAAAGGAATTCTTTGTTCAAAAGAGGTTAGATAAATATCCATAAACCGGTCTTTATCTTCCATATGAACAAGGTCAAGCCAGCCAAATTTAATTAATTCATCCACAGATTTTCCCGTTAGGTTTCCCCAGGCTTTATTAAAATAGGTTATTTTAGTAGATTCATCGCATAGGGCAATAAGTATATCTGAATTTTCAGCCATTGTGCGGAACCTGTATTCACTTTCTTGTAATTCATCTAATGCTTTCTTCTTTTGAGTCGTTTCAAGAACAGTCACCAACACCCCTGCCACTTCACCATTTTCATTCCGAACGGGACTATATGAAAAATCAAAATAACAGTTTTCAATATATCCATTGCGGTCGAGGGGTACCATAAAATCTGATAAAGCTATAGGAATACCTTTCATAACATCCTCAAACATGGGTTCAATCGTCGGCAATATTTCCGCAAAGGTTTCCCGGGTACTTATTCCTAAAGCATCCGGGTGTTTTGATATTCCAAGAATCGGACGAAAGGCATCATTGTATATTTGAGTATACTCCTTTCCCCAGGCGATGTACATGCCAAACGGATTTTCCAACATAACGGATACCATGGTCCGTAGATTCTGAGGCCAGGATTCAGGTACTCCAAGTGGAGTTTTACTCCAATCTTTTTCACGAATCAGCTTTCCCATCTCTCCGCCTCCGGAAAGGAAAGTATACTTTGTTGTAAAAAAATCACTTCCTGGCATATTCCTCTGTTTCAAACAATTAATATAATCATTGATTTATAGAAAATTTCTGTGAAACTTAAAGACGTGTGAGTATGTGTTTTAGTTTCATAGAATATAAAGTCTTTTTTTATTCTAAGCAAATTAATTTCTATATAATTTTTAGCTGTAAAAATTATTCTTAGGGACTTTTTACTATAATAAAATTATTTACCTCAAATATAATTGACTTTCAATTATTATAATTGCCCGGAACTTAATTCAATGTAATAAAGGTATTATTTTAAATTTTTTTATGAAAATCACAACTTTCAACCAGGCAATATTTAAAGCATTCGTTTTTTCATAGCTTAATGTTTTTTGAAATAATTTTACATCTATTCCAAATATTCAATGCTTTTTGAATTGATTAACTCTTTTTAGCTAGCAATTTCCGGTCTCATTTTCCTGTCCGTACATTAAGGTGTATTTTTGCCGGCCAATTATTGAATTGAGCATTATGAAAGATCTTAAAGTCTGGATTGAAAAACTTCTTTCCCGCTACGCAGTATTAGATACCCTTCTTCCTTATATTACCATGCTTATTTTGCTGGTTCTAACCTTGGTGGTGATCTATTTCAGTTTATTAATTACACGAAAATTACTAAGGAAAATTGTTGAAAGATTTGTCCGGAAAACTCCTACCCACTGGGATGATTTACTTATAAAACATAAGTTTTTCAGAACAAGTGCTACCCTTGTTGCTGTAATTATTTTAAATGCAACCTTTCCCACTGTCTTTGAAGATTTTCCGAAGCTGCAGCCATTCATACAAAAAATCGTTGAGATCTATTTTCTTTTTGTGATCATCCAAATCATCGTGTCCTTCTTAAGAGGATCGGAGGAATATCTTTCAGAATCGGAAGTTTTTATAGAGAAACCGATTGCCAGTTATTTTCAACTGGGTAGAATTTTACTTTATATAGGTGGTTTTGTATTGGCCTTATCTATTTTATTGGGTAAATCGCCATTATACTTTCTAGGTGCTTTTGGTGCCATGTCTGTCGTTTTACTCCTGGTGTTTAAGGATACTATTCTGGGGCTGGTGGCAAGTATTCAGATATCGGCAAATGACATGATCCGGGTAGGGGACTGGGTAGAAATGCCCAAGTATAATGCTGACGGGGATGTGTTAGCCATAAATCTGAACACGGTAAAGGTTATGAATTGGGATAAAACGATTACAACTGTTCCTACCCATTATTTTATAACAGATAGTTTTAAGAACTGGCGGGGTATGCAGGAAAGTGGTGGTCGCAGAATAAAAAGAACGCTGAATATTAATATGGCCACTGTCCGGTTTGTAGATGCTGAAATGCGGGAGAAATTTCAGAATTACCATTTGATCACAAATTATATTTCAGAAAGGCAATCTGAAATTGAGTTGTTTAATGCACAAAATGCTGTAGATACAACTTCCCTGATTAACGGCAGGAGAATGACGAACCTTGGTGTTTTTAGAAACTATATTGAATTATATTTAAGAAAACATCCGGGCATAAACCAGGAGATGACATTGCTTGTCCGTCAGATGGAATCCACTCAATTTGGTGTACCAATAGAAATTTATTGTTTTACAAGTTCTGTAAAATGGGCGGATTATGAAGAAGCTCAATCCGATATATTTGATCATTTGTTTGCTTCTGCCAGGCATTTTGGATTGGACATTTTTCAATCTCCTTCCGGTGCTGATATTGCAAAGGCAGCGGATGGTTTTAAGGCAAGTATTTAGACGATTCAATGTGATCTTATTGCAGAAACAGGTAACTTTTATTCTTTTTTTAAGGCTTCTTTTTCAAAATAATCATCTATCATCTTGTTATTTTCATAAACTTTAAATCTGACAATCTTTTCAATTAACTTAACGGGTAATGATTCATTATGTGGAAACTGAACGGAACCTTTCCCTTGTTTGTATATTGAAAGTTCCGTTTTAAATTCTTCATGTCCTGTTGGGGTTGCATAAAACCCAATATGCCTGGAAAATCCTCCAAAATAAACAAGCGGTTTTTTATTCAATTTATATGCCGGCATGCCATAGGCAATAATTTCAATTCCTTCCGGTGCAGTCTCTTTGATGATATTTCTCATTTTCTCAAGTCTTTTCTGAACCTCCGCAGAGAAATTTGAAATGTATTCGTCAACTGATGGTATGTTCATTTTCATCCCTGTTTTTGTTTGAGACATTAAAATACTATTAGCCCATGTTTAAAGTCATTAGCATTGCGTTAAGGCAACGATTAGTTCTTTGAAAGTATTGTCAATATTGAGTTACAGAACGTTTTATACCTAAGACGATTTGAATTTTTGAACCGTTTTAATTCTATATTTGCCTGATAATCAATTTGTTAT
>JBBSUB010000198.1:0-8222 GCA_038235345.1 Chitinophagales bacterium | reverse complement strand
GCGCCATAGGATTGATAATCGAATTCAGTGGAATAGGAAAGTCCCGCTCCCAGGGTTGTTCCTTTCTGCTCATTTTCCATTGTCCAACCGACGGAAGGATATACTCTTGTATCGGCACTCGAAGCAGAAGAAATAGTTGATGGATCTATCTTATCTGAAGAGGCTGATGTGTAATAATCAATGCCGATTTCACCTAAAAAACTATGCTTGCGGCCCTTCCTATCATACTGGCTCAGTTTCAGGTCAATTGAATTGGAGATGTCCGAAAGTTTTTCTGTTCCAATACCTCCGGTAACTGCTGAATTATTTCCATTCTGGTTATAATAGCTCGAAACAATATTGGCTTCTTCGAAAGTCAGTTTTCGTTTAGCATAAGCGGAGTCTGAGTTCGGATTACCCTGGGAAAAAGCGGACAAAATCCCAACATACAGCGCAATAACCGAAAGAAATAATTTCTTCATAATTTAATTATTAGGATTTTTTATTTTACTAATTACACCCGCAACCACCGCCGGTTTTACCACCGTTAGCGCCCGAGGCACCCTCGCGATAAGATTGGAAATTGAGTTCGGTCTTTTCTATCTTTCGACTGGATAAAGCCATCTCTGCATCGTTCAATTTATTTTTCTGATATTCCTTAACGGTGGTACAAGAATTTAAAGAGAAAATAACCGCTATGAATGGGATTAGGACATATCCGGACTTAAAAGATGATTTGACTATTTTCATTTGACATGTATGTTTTTGGAGGTGTAAATCGTATTGTTTTCATCAATGATAATACAGGCTAAGCCGTTTATCTGATCGATCATATCCAGTCCTACTTTGATCCCCATCACCATCACCGGCGTCGCCATAGCATCCGCGATTTCTGCGTTCGGCGAAATGATCGTAACACTTTTTATTCCCGTTACGGGTAAGCCTGTCTTTGGATCTATGGTATGAGAATATTTTTTTCCATTGATCATGATGAATTTCTCATAATTGCCTGAAGTTGCAACGGAAGTGTTGGTAATATCAAGAGAAGAGAAAGCATGCTGTGTAGCTTCCGGATGGGCAATACCAATAGTCCAGGGTTTTCCATTTGCCTGAAAGCCCCAGGCAGTAAGATCGCCGGCGGCATTCACTACACCACTTTCTACTCCTATTTTTTTTAAAAGTCTTTTTGCCATTTCTGCTGCATACCCCTTTCCGATTCCGCCAAAACCGATTCTCATGCCTTTCTCCTTCAGGAATACAGTACCCTCTTTTTCATCTAACTGCACATTTTCGTAATTGATCAATCGTACTAACTTTTTTGCAGTAATAGGATCAGGCAAACTTGTCATTGATTGATCAAAATTCCAAAGTTTCTTATCAATAGATCCGTAGGTTATATCAAAAGATCCCTGGGTAATTGCGGATATTTTCTTTGACCGTTGGATAAGGTCAAACATTTCTTTATCCACCTTTACCGGTTCAATTCCTGAATTTCTATTGATCAGATTTGTTTGGCTGGATTCATTAAAAGTGGTCAATAATTTTTCGATGCGCCTGATTTCTTCCACTGCTTCCTGAATACATTTATTCGCCCATGATTCATCGTCGGCAACAATGCTTATTTCAAAGCGATTGCCCATCAACTTCATGACTTTTTTGTATAACGAAACTTCGGCCAGGTCATTTGTGGGCATCGAGCAGGGTATTTATTTCGTTTGTAAATTCAACCGCAGATTGCTTCGGAAACCCTTCCCATTTTTTTAAAACTTTTCCTTCCGGATTCAATAAAAGTGTCAAAGGAAAAACACCATTTTTATTATAAACATCTGCCATCTCATCATTCATTTTTTGTTGTTCTTTTGAAAGTTGATTTTTCTTCGCTCTCGGAAAATCAGCGTTTAATAAAACAAGATGTTCATTGGCATAATTTGTGAAAATTTCGCTGTCAAAAATTTCTTTATGCAACCTGATGCAGGGACCACACCAATCTGATCCCGAAAAATTAAGTATGATGAATTTATGTTCTTCTTTTGCAGTTTGTTCGGCCTTGCTAATATCTGTTTGCCAGATGCTTGATGGAAGGGTAATCAGGCTTAAAAAGGAGATTAGAAGGAGACGCATAATTTTCTTTTAGTAAAAGTTGGATTTTCTGTGTTTATTATTTCACAAAAGTTGAAGGTTAACAAAAAATTACATGCATAAAATCATTGCGTTAAAGAAGCTATTGACTGAAGTCAGTAATACAAAACGGACAATGCCTACGGCATTCACTTCACAACGCAGTATCTGTAAGCTTACGGATTGGTCTAAATATGACCGAAAATAGGCCGAGACTAATTTAAAAGTTTTAAGTATTCAAACACATCGGGGTTTCCGGAATACTTGCTTTTAATTCAATGGTTTAAAATCGGAAAACCCCGCTGGAACAACACCTCCGCCTACCTGCTTTGTGTCTCTACGAACCAAAAGCTGATAATTAAAAAACAGATCCCTATTTTTTTATAGTTGAATTCAAAAAGGTTGAAACAGGATAGGTATAAGTGACTTGCTTCGAGTGGTTCGTAAAGGACACGAACCAGGGAAAGGTCCGGAAACGAAAAAATATTTTAATAAGCAGATGCAACAAACGACCAACTTCTGCGACTTATAAATAGGAGATCATGGTTATTTTCAGATATTTATAGAATAATTAAAATAAATTTTAATTTTTGGAACTGACTTTTAAATTAAATACGCGAGGAATTATCAGACGGATTTCAACAGACGACAAGGAAAGTTATGCCCTGCTCTATAAAAAATATTCTTTGAAGGTTTATAATTCAGTTTGCAGAATTATAAACAATTACGCCGAAGCTGAGGATATTGTTCAGGACGCTTTTTGTGTGGCTTTTGAAAAGCAGGAGTTTTTAAGAGATCAGGAAAACTTTGAAGGATGGGTCAAACGGATAGCTTTGAACAAGGCAATCAGTTATCTCCGGAAAAATAAGATGGTGTTTGTAGAAGAAAGCCAACTGGATGTAGTCTCGGAGGAAATTTATGATAAGGAGGAGGAAATCCTGCTTGAGAGCAAGGTAGATGACATAAAAGCTGCCATACAAAAGCTTCCGGATGGATACAGAACAATAATAGTACTCCATCTTTTCGAGAATATTTCTCAGGAAAAAATCGCCGTGATATTAAATATCAGCCACTCAACCGTGAGAAGTCAGTATCACAGAGCGAAGAAAAAAGTTTTATCAATCTTAAAAGAAACGTCGAATTATGGAAAATGATTTTCTGAAAAAATATGTACAGGAGCACCGATCCGATTTTGATGATGAGGTATTGCCACCAGGTTCATTTTCGAAAATGATGAATAAGATGAAGAAGAAACGGTCTCTGAAAAATATACGTGTAGCCGGTACTATAGCAGCCGCGTGTGTGTTATTTTTATTGATTTCGATTATTATGCCCCAGAATCAAAAGCAAGTAAAAGAAAACAAATACACTCCGGTTGCTACTACCCGGGAAAAAGAGATAGAACCATCAAAAACGCAGGAAGTTCAGAACTCAATGATCGCGACAGTTAAAGTTAAACCCCGTTCAATTTCCCCCAAACAAAAAAGAACGGTAAAATCCGACCCGGACAAGAAGATACTTATTGGATTAACCGATAATTCGTCTGTAGCCGTCAGGATCAATGCAATTTTAGAAGCAGGAGAATTGAAAGGATTGAATCAAACGATGAAAGAAGCGCTCTGTCAAACCTTTACTAATGATGAGAATAGTAATGTGCGCTTAGCTGCACTGAATGTATTGGCAAAATACACCCATGACGAATTCGCAAGAAAATGGTTGCTCAACGGAATGAGCACTCAGAATGATCCGGTCATTCAGATAGAGTTGGTAAGGATCATGAGTATTGACAATGATTCTGCGGTTACTGAAAAACTGATTCAAATGGCCGATTCTCCTTTTACTATTCCAGATGTGAAAGATCAGGTCTATTATGCATTATTAACCAGAAAATAATTTAAAAATAATACAATGAAGAAACTCTTAGTTATCACCTCAGTCTTAGTGCTGACAGCAGGACACGCAATTGCCCAGAAGGAATTTAAATTGGCAAAAACAAGTGGTAAATTAGTCCTGATTAACATCCCGCATCTAACCGTGGAGGGCTACGATGGAAAGGAAATTGTTTTCACCCTTGTCAACAAAGAGGAAGAAAATGATTTTCCAGGACAAATGGGAAATAATAATGACGATCCCAGAGCTAAAGGCTTGAATGCTGTTAGTGACAATGGGTTTGACAATACCGGATTAGGGTTGGCTGTGTCAGAAAAAGGTCAGGAAACCATTGTTTCCCCAATCGGTAACTTAAGAAATGAAATAAAAATAAAACTACCTGCTAATGTGGCTTTATCTGTTGTAAGAAATGGGTGGTCAACCTCAAATTTCGATTCTGTTGCTATTTCCCTAAACAACATAAAGAGTGAAATTGACCTTTCTGTACAGTCTGAAAATTGCAAATTGTCCAACGTAACCGGGCCATTAAGTATCAAAACGCTTTCCGGAAATATAGATGTAAAATTGAATAATCAATTTAGCGGCCCAATATCTATTAGTTCAGTCAATGGATTTATAGATGTAACTACACCTGAAAATGGAAAGGCAGATATAGAGATTAGCACCAGGAACGGAACCATTTATGCGGATAAGAGTTTGAATTTAAAATCGGAGAAGGTAAAACAAGAGAATTCAAGAGGAATCAGCACTACTTCTGACACTCTGGTGACGAACAGAGGTGCTACGACCATATTAGGATCTGGAGCAGTTACCGGAAATTTGGGAACTGATATCAACAAATCCAGAAGGACAATAAATGCCCGCTCAATTCCTTATTCAGGCAATTCATCTTTTACCGGTACTCTCAACGGTGGCGGAAAAAAGATAGTTCTCCACTCAATGAATGGAAATATTTATTTCAGGAAGTAATCCGCTGCCAATTAAAAAGGATATAAGCAGAAAAATCACCTACTAATTATGAAAAAGCTATTAATTATAAGCATATTGACCACTCTAACTTTGATGGCTCAATCCCAAACAATCATTAGGTACAAAACACCAAAGGGAATTATCTATACAAAGTCCGAAATAGATTCTATCGTTATAGCAAGAAATGAAAGATTAAAAGGAACTGACATGACTGCTAAGATAGAAATAATAGAAAAAGAAAAAGTAGGAGACACGGTTTTTCATCATTACAAACTTCACATTTCAAATGAAATCGTGAAGGAAAACGATCTTAAGAAGGATAAATTTCTCAATTTACAACTACCTCAATTTCAATATAAAGATTTAGAAGGAAGAATTATAAATTCTGAAGATTTAAAAGGCAAACCCATCGTTTTGAATTTTTGGTTTACAACATGTTTACCTTGTATAGCGGAAATGCCTGAACTCAACCGGATCAAAGAAAAATATAAATCAAGTGACATTGTATTTCTATCAATTACTTATGAGAATAAAAATAAGGTTTTGGAATTTCTAAAAAAAATCAAATTCACCTTTCAAATAATTCCTAATGCCAAAGATTATTGCGACATGTTTACCAACAGTTATCCTCTAAATATTTTCGTAGATCGAAACGGAATTATTAATAATATTCAGTATGGAATGCCGATTTTACATGATTCAAAAACTGTAACCGAAGTATCCAAAGTTGACCCAACCGAATTTGAAAAAGAATTATTAAAGATAAAATAAACGTCTGCTTAAATTAGGTTCCAATATTAGCAGGCGATTAAATTCTTCCCGAACGTGCGGGATTCGCTATCAGCGACGGTCGGCTTAGGGATATCTTTTCGGATTTTGTTCAAACCTGGAACTTTGAGAATTTTATTGGGCTGACGGGTTACCTGCTATAAAAAAACAAACAGTTCTTTCTATCAAACAAATTAAAAATAATCTATGAAAAAGTTTCTTTTAGTTATAATTGTTCTCACCATCACAAGTAGTTTGATTGCTCAACAATTTTCAATCACTGCAAAATTGACGGGCTTTAAAGACGGAACAAAATTTTACATACAAGATCCGGGATTAGAAAGTAAAATTGATAGTGCTGTAATAAACAATAATACCTTTTCAATTAAGGGTAAACTTGATTACGTTCCTAAAAGTATTTTTATTTCCACTACTGAAGAAGGGAATTACTATTGGTGTTTTATGTTTATAGGCAATGAGAAAGTTCAAATAAAAGGTGATAAAAAAGACTTTCCATTTTATTTACAATTAAGTGGTTCAAAATCGCAGGATATTTACAATCAACTCAACAATAGAACAAGAGAAATTTCTACAAAGCGTAATCATCTCACTGAAAACCTGGGTTCGCTCATATCAGACGACAGCGATTCGGCAAAAAACATATTAGAGTCTATAGGGAAGCAACTCAACTATATTGACAGCATCGTTCGTGAAAAAAAATTGGACTTTATTCAATCCAACCTTAATACTTACCCAGGTTTGAATGAGTTGTATTATCTAAGAAAAAGATATAATAGAGATTCTTTGCATCAAATGTATGGGAGGTTGCAAAAAGAGTATAAAGAATCTGTATATGGGGAAAGGATCTCAAATTACCTCAATGTCGGTGATCCGGTAAAAGTTGGCGACATGTATGCGGATTTTGAAGCTTTTGACCAAGATGGCCAGTCACAGAAGGTATCAAACTTCCTTGGAAAATATGTTCTACTTGATTTTACTTCAACCAATTGCGGTCCTTGTATCTTTTCAATTGATGAGTTAAAAAATCTATCGAAAGAATATTCAGATAGTCTGAATATTATAAGTTTCTCCGCTGATAATTCAATGGAAGTTTGGAAAAAAGGATTGAAGAGGGACAGTCCAATTTGGCCTTCTCTGTGGGACGGGAAAGGTGCATACAGCGAAACAATGTTGAAATACGGCGTTAACGGTTATCCGACTTTTTTCCTATTAGATCCGGGCGGAAAGATAATTTCAGCATGGAGTGGTTATGGAAAAAATTCATTAATAAATCGTGTAGCGAAATTTATTAACAAAAATGACAACTGACGTAACACCGGGTCTTGACTTATGCTGGCTGATGTATAATTCTTCCCGCATGTGCGGGATTCGCCATCAGCAGCAATTCGGCTGACGGATTTCTTTTCCGATTTTGTTCGTACCTGGAACTTTAATAAATTTTATTGGGCCTCCTCCCTGGTTCGTGTCCACGAACCAAAAGCTAATAGTTAAAATACAGCTTCCATTTTTTTAAAATCGAATTCAAATACGTTGAAACAGAACAGGTTTAAATGACTTTTCCCGAGTGGTTCGTGGAGACAAGAACCAGGGAAGCGTCATGATTAGTAGAAACAGTAATTTCGTTAGTAGTGATATCTGCACTGAATAATATGCAATCTGTTATCTTGAATTTTATAAACAAGCCTGTGCTCATTATCAATCCTTCTGGACCAGAATCCTGAAAGGTTTTCCTTTAATGGTTCTGGTTTTCCAATTCCCTCAAATTTATTTCTTTGGCAATCGCGGATAAGTTGGTTAATCCTTTTTAGTTTCTGTTTATCATTCTTTTGCCAAAACAGGTAATCCTCCCAGGCATTTCCCTGCCATACAATTTCCATTATTCCTCAATTAAAGAATGTGAAGAATATTTCCCCTTTTCTAATTCATTGATTGATTCTTGTAATCTCTTCCTATTTTTCTCCGAATTTAATAAGTATCTGGTTTCATTTAATGAGTTGTATTCATTTAAGGAAATCAAAACAACGTTTTTATCCTTACCCCTGGATACAATAATTATCTCTTCATCGTTACTTACTTTATCCAACGATGCTTTTAACTCTTTTCTAAACTCAGTATAATTTAAAACTTCCATAATCGGCACTTATTTAGGTACTAATTTAAGTACTTTTACTGACAACTCAAAGCTAATATTCCGAAATCAAAAGATTAGACATATCTGATGTTCAAAGTGAAGAAAGAAATTGGTTCTTTAAAATAGAATTTAATACAAATTCACTTCTTCCTTATCCCATTCCACTTTTACTTTTTGGGAAATAAGGGAATCAATGGACTTGCCGCAATAATCAGGCTGTATGGGTAATTGACGGCTGTAACGGCGATTGATCAGCACACAGAGTTCGACCTTTTTAGGCCGGCCAAATGAAAGCATCGCATCCAGAGCTGCACGAATTGTTCGCCCTGTATACAGAACATCATCT
>JBBSUB010000197.1:0-8242 GCA_038235345.1 Chitinophagales bacterium | reverse complement strand
CGATACCTGAAACCTACCCCTCCATTTCCCCTTTCACAAAATCCATCAGAGTTTTTATATTTTCTGAAGAAAAATCAAATTTTAATCCGGCGGCTTCATACAATTCAGGAAGCGTTTTCGTACCACCAAGGCTCAATGCATTGATGTAATGATCGAGGGCTTTCTCCGGATTCTTCTTATATTGCATCCAGAGGCCGATCGCTCCTAATTGTGCTATACCATATTCAATGTAGTAAAAAGGAACCTCAAATAAATGCAATTGTTTCTGCCAGCCATTAGCTACATATTTCTCCAGGCCGGAAAAATCAATGACATCATTCGAAAATTCATTGAATATTTTCATCCATTCTGTCGTTCTTTCTTCGGCGGTATGATTTGGATGTGTATAAATCCAATGTTGAAATTTATCGATAACAGCAATCCATGGAAACACGGTAATGACTCTTTCCAACTGGTGTTCTTTCGCTCTTTTTAAATCCTCCTTATTATCAAAGAAAACATCCCAATGATCCATACTGAAAAGCTCCATCGCCATACTGGCTACTTCGGCGATTTCCATTGGATAATTTTTGAAAGAACTCAATTCCAGGTTATGCGTTAAAAAAGATTGAATCGCATGACCGCCTTCGTGTACCATAGTTGTGACATCGTGCATTTGCCCGGCGGCATTCATAAATATAAATGGCGCGCCGCTTTCTGCCAAAGGCATATTATATCCTCCGGGTGCTTTTCCATTTCTGCTTTCCAGATCCAAATGTTTCATAGCATTCATCTGCCGCAGGCAATCTCCAAAAAATGGACGTAACCGGGTAAAGCATTCGATGGTTTTATTGATCAAATCTTTACTATCCGTGAATGGCACCAAAGGTTTTGTTCCTTCCGGTTCAGCTTCGGTATCCCATGGACGAAAATCATCCAGGTGTAATTTTGCTTTTTTCTTTTTTAAAAGTTCTTCCGCAATGGGCAGTACATGTTCTTTTACTGATGCATGAAAATCGAAACAATCTTCTTTTGTATAATCAAATCTCCCAAGAGATTTAAATTTATAATCCCGATAATTTTCGAATCCTGCGTTTAGTGCTTCCTGGTTACGCATCTTAACCAGTTTTGAAAATAATTCATCCAGTTTTTCTTTATCCTGAAGGCGTCGTTCATTCACTTTCCGATACACTTCTTCACGTAGCGAGCGATCATGACTTTCATAAAACTTAGCCGCTTGTTGTAATGTATATTGTTGACCATTTACCTCAATACCCATTTGCCCCGTAATAACTCCATACTGCTGCTGAAGAACAGAAAGTTCTGATTGAAGTGGAATATTTTCTTCCCTGAATAGTTCGATGCTGTTACGCACAGACCGCAGGTAAGTAAAATATTTCTCCGAATCCAATTCATTAATAAATGGTGATGCGACCAGTTTATTATTTAACGCAAATGCGTATGGTTCCACCTTAGGTTGTATTTCCAGGCAAAAGAAATTAAAAGATTCTTCCAATTCTTTATTGTTGGTATCACACGTCATCTTTATCTGTCGCCAGCAAATATCTTCTGTTAGCATTGCTTCCACTTCACTCATATCCAGCAACCACTTTTCCATTTCTTTTTTGGATTGTATGTCTCTCTCAAGCAATTCTTTAAAAAAAGGCTCAATCGTACTCCAGTCAGTTACTACAAAATTTTCTGGTAAATATTTACGGGGTAATTTTTTAATTTCTGTTGGATTGATCATGTGTATTGTATTTGATCTGTTCCGAAAAAGCCGGATCAGGATAATGAACGGATTGAAAAGGAGAAGATTCTTTAATTCAAAAACTGAAAAAGCTTCCGGCTTAAAAAGTCGGAAGCGCAATAACATTATTTATAGAAAAGGATTATTTAACTCCTCTGCTTTCAATTTTTTTAGGATTGGATTGCTGCGGTTTTATATCTTTCACGTGCGCATTATCCGTATGAGCCTGTTTTACGTTTTTCTTTTCAGCGGCAATTTCCTTTTCCTCTTCTGTTTGTGATTTTACCTCAATCTTGTTTTTCACAAGGATTTGGTACCATTTTACCATTTTTTTCATATCACTTGTATACACTCTGTCAAAATCAAGATCAGGGAAAATCTTTTCAAAATAACTTTTCAAGGCTTTTGCATCTGCTTTGGCATCAGGAATTTCTTCCTTACCTTCTTTCATCGCGACAAACACATCCGCAAGATTGTTATTGTTTTTGGTTGTATATACTTCAATACTTTCCAGGTGGGAAAAATTATGCAGGCGTGTGCTGACAAATTTTGACGTATTATCTTCCAGTGAACGAACCACTGCGCCATCAGATTTTGAAGAAACCATTTCAAACAATCCCGGCATTCCTGTAACGGAAACTATTTTATTGTAATCCATATCTTTTTAACTATTTTGGCCTGCAAGATAATAGAAATGATTCTCACAATAGTTAACGAAATAAAAAAACACCGTCTAACTTAAAAATAAAAAATAAAACAGCGAAGGTTTTTTCCTCTGTCAACGTCTTATGTGTAATTAATCAATATTATGCGTAAATTTCTCCCCCTGTTTTTAGCTTTCATTCTAATAACATTAGCTTCTAAATCTCAAACTGTTACAGGCTCCCTGATGGATTCTGACGACAGAAGCCCCGTTTCAAACGCAACGGTAAAATTATTAAAACCCGATTCTACCGGCACCTCTTATATGACGGTGAGTAATAAACAGGGAATTTTTACTTTCAGAAATGTTTCCAATGGAAATTATATTGCAGAAGTTACTTCAGTTGGTTTCAAGAAATACCACCGGAATTTTAGTGTATCCGGCCAGGACGTTGATCTGGGTAATTCAGGTATTTCCAAAACTGCTCAAACGCTTACTGCTGTGGTGATAGATGGAACTCCTCCACCTGTAAGGCAAAAAAACGACACACTGGAATACTCTGCCAGTCAGTATAAATTAAATCCGGATGCAACAAGTGAGGACCTGATCAAAAAGATGCCGGGTGTAACCGTGGACAAATCAGGCGCGGTAACTGCCCAGGGCGAAAGTGTGCGAAAAGTAACGGTAGATGGGAGGGATTTCTTTGGAGATGATGCTACAGCCACTTTGCGCAATCTTCCTGCTGAAATTATTGATAAAATACAGGTATTTGACAAACTAAGTGACCAGGCACAGCTTACCGGTTTTGATGATGGAAACACAACCAAGTCAATCAATATCGTTACCAAAGCAGATATGCGCTCCGGAAATTTCGGAAGAGTATATGCCGGCTATGGTACAGATGATAAATACAGTGTGGGAGGAAACATAAGTTTCTTTAATAACGCAAGAAGAATTTCACTTTTAGGACTCACCAATAATATAAACCAACAAAACTTTGCTTCCCAGGATATACTAGGTGCTACAAGCAGCGGAAACCGCGGTGGCGGTGGAATGCGTGGTGGCGGCGGGCGCGGCGGCGGCGGCGGTGGCAACTTCATGGTTGGCCAGCAAAGCGGTATCGCCAAAACAAATGCCTTTGGTGTTAATTACAGCGATGAGTGGGGAAAGAAAATTGATGTTTCAGGAAGTTATTTCTTTAATAATAGTAATACTTCTAATGATCAAACCATTAACAGGCAAAACTTTTTAAAAGATAATGAAACACAGCTTTATGATGAAAATTCGCTTTCGGACAATAAGAACTTTAATAATAGAGTCAATTTCAGATTAAATTATAAAATTGATTCGAGCAATTCGATCTTATTCACCTCCGGACTGAGTTTTCAAAATAATCATTCTACCAATTTTGTAAATGGTGTGAATAAATTAGATAACGGAAACCTGATCAGTACTACTTTGTATGATCTTGACAGAAAAAGCAATGGTTATAATTTAAACAACAATCTATTATACCGCTATGCTTTCCCGAAAAGAGGCCGGAGCATATCCGTTGGGTTTAATACCAGCCTTAGCAGAAATAATGGAGATAACTATGTAAATGCTGAAAATGATTATTACAAATCCGTTTTGATCAGTGATACTACCAATCAATATTCAGATCAAAAAAGCAATACCAATCGCTATAGTGTGAATTTAGTTTTTACCGAGCCTGTAGGCAAAAAAGGCCAGGTACAACTCAATTACAATCCTTCTGTGCAGAAGAGCAATGCAGATCAGCAAACATTTAATTTTGTTACTGCAGATTCAAAATATTCCAGGCGCGACACCAGTCTAAGTAATGTATTTAACAACACGTATAACACTCAAAACACCGGGCTAACATATCGCTATGGTGATAGAGACAATATGATCTCTGCCGGTCTTTCTTATCAGCACAGTGAATTGAACAGCGACCAGGTATTTCCATATACTACCAATATAGATAACAGCTATAATAATTTGCTGGCAAACGCAATGGGGCGTGTGAAATTATCCTCCAAAAGTAATATCAGGGTGATGTACCGGACCTCTGTGAATGCTCCTTCTGTGAATCAATTACAAAATGTGATCAACACATCAAATCAATTATTTTATTCTACCGGAAATCCGGATCTGAATCAGCAATATTCCACAAATATTATGACCAGGTATAACTTTACAAATAGTGTAAAAGGAACGAGTCTTTTTGCGAATGTATATATTTCTACTATTAAGGATTATGTGAGTAATGCAACCTTTACAGCTTCCAAAGATTCTGCCCTTTCAAATACAGTAACACTATTTAAAGGATCGCAAATAAGCAAACCAGTGAATTTGGATGGCTACTTTAGCGCACGAAGTTTTTTCACCTTCGGTATGCCACTCAAGTTTATAAAATCAAATCTGAATTTTAATGCTGGTGTTAGTTATGCCAAACTACCAGGCCTGGTAAATAATTTAGAAAATATTTCAAATTCATACAATTACAACCTGGGAGCAGTTTTAGCAAGTAATATCAATGAGTATGTGGATTTCACCTTGTCTTATTCTGCAAATATTAATGATGTTAAAAACAGCATCCGTCCAAATTTGAATAATAATTATTTCACTCAATCTGCCGGAATCACTACAAATTTCTTAACAAAAAAAGGATCCTTTTTCCACAATGATATTTCCAATCAAACCTATAAAGGCTTGACCGATGGTTTCAACCAAAATTATTGGTTATGGAATATGGCTGTTGGACAAAAGTTTCTGAAAAATCAAAAAGGTGAATTAAAGTTATCCGTATTTGATCTATTGAATCAAAACAAAAGCATTACACGTGACGTAACAGAATCGTATGTTCAGGATGTTAAAAACCAGGTACTTCAGCAATATTTCATGCTCACATTTACCTACAAATTAAAAACGTTTGGTAAAGGGAAGGCATCGAATAATCAGGAAAGAAACCGTAGTTTTATGCCTCCTTACGACGGAAATCATTAATTATTTAGAATGGAGCAAAAAATAAATTATAGTGGAAGAAAGGGATTTAATAAACCTGCTAAAACAAAGAGACAGAGACGCTTTTAAAACAGTCGTGGAAGCGTGGCAGGACATGGTATTCAACACTGCCTTAGGGATATTGCAAAATGAAGAAGATGCAGAGGATACAGCGCAGGAAGTTTTTATACAGGTTTTTGAATCCATTGATACTTTTAAAGAAGAATCAAAACTTTCCACCTGGATATACCGGATCACTGTTTCAAAGTCCCTGGACCATATTCGAAAGAAAAAAGCAAAGAAGCGGCTATCCTTTTTAAAAAGTCTCTTTAAAGAAGATGGTCAGGCGATAGAACCACCTGATTTTTTACACCCGGGTATAAAACTTGAAAATAAAGAAAATGCAAAAGAACTATTTAAAGCGATGGAAAAATTACCTCCAAATCAAAAAACCGCTTTTGTATTAAATAAAATGGAAGGGTTAAGCTACCAGGAGATAGGAGAGATTATGGAACTTAGTTCCTCAGCGGTGGATTCGCTGCTTCAAAGAAGCCGGCAGAATTTAAAAAAAGAATTGAAAACACAATTTGAAGCAATCAATGATTAAAATGAAAAAGAACCGAAAAAAACATTGCACATTGAACCGAAGTTTTTTAAAAGAAATTACGTCTAAATTTTGAGCAGTTAATAAAACAAAATCAGGAAACCATGAAAAGTAAAATGGACATAGAAAAAAGAATTGATGATGCCCTTAAAAGCATTGACGCAATAGAAAGAGCTTCTATACCTCCTTTCTTTTTCACAAGGTTGGAATCACGCATGCAAAAAGGAAAAACCTTTTGGGAAAAAATAGCTGTTTTCCTGACAAATCCGGCTTTTGCTTTCGGGAGTATTTGCCTCATTCTATTCTTTAATATTTATGTAATAGCTTCCGCTCCTTCAGCCGGAATGGGCATGGCTCAGCAAACAAATGAACTTGCCACTGTGGATGAATACAGCCAGGTGAGTTCAAACTTATTTGAATTTGAAAATTTAAAACCATAATGAAAATCGCTTCATCAAGAAAATCGCTTCTGATTGTCATATTCTTATTGCTTATTATTGACGTTGCAATCTTATTTTTCTTTGTTTCCAAAAACAAACCGGAGAATAATCATCAAAGAGATCGGAAAGAAAGCGGACTTTACACAATGCTTACAAAAGAAGCAAACTTTACACCTGACCAAATGGCAAAATATCAGGAATTAAGAGAAGAACAATACAAAAATGTAAGACCTCTTTTTAGTAAAATAAGAAAAGCCAAGGATAACTTTTATTCCCTCCTTTATACAGAAAATGTACCTGACTCTACTATCGATGCTATGTCAGATTCAATAGCTATAAATCAAAAAGACCTGGATGTACAGATGTTTACTTACTTCCAAAAAGTGCGTTCACTTTGTACGGCGGACCAAATTCCCAAATTTGACTCTTCCATAAAAAAGGTTGTTATGCGTATGACCGGCAGACAAGGATCTTCCGGAAGACCTAAATCAGACTCAACCACAGAAAAAAAATAAACCCTTCCCAATAACAATAAATAAAAAAAAATGAAATCAAAAATCACGGCAATTTTCGCGCTTTTAATGTTTTCCGGCATGATAACCTTTGCGCAGCAACAGCGCCAAACAGTAGAAGAAAGAGTAAAAGGTGTAATGGAGAAACTCAAGTCACCTTTGAAACTTGATGATGCCCAGGCAAAAAAAACAGATTCTGTTTTTACCACGTATTACAATGCACAGCAGAAAATGATGGAAGAAATGCGTGGATCAGGAACTCGCCCTGACCGCTCGGTTTTCGAAAAAATAACGTCTGAGAGAGATGAGAAATTAAAAACAATTTTCTCCACTGATCAGTATAAGAAATTTAAAGATGAGTTAGAAGAGACCTTGAGACCACAGAGAAGAAATCAATAGATCAAAGAAGATTTTTTTTGTTTTAGAGCCCGTTTATCGGGCTCTTTTTTATTTCCCGGATAAAATTTTCTTAGGAAAATTTACTTCGAAAATTTAAGAATGGAAAAGGAAAATCACCATTATTTCTTTGAAGGAGTATCTCTATGAACTTTTAAAGAATCTACTTTATTTGTGCTTAAGTTTATTGAATTAGTTGTATCAGGAATATTTCCATTTACATTTTCCACGCCAACCTGGCGATAAGGTTCTACATCTTCACCCATTTTTTCATTACTGGTTTTATTGTTATTGCAGGCAAGAAATCCAATCGCCATTGAGAAAATTATACAGAACTTTTTCATAGTAGTCGCTATTTTATAATGAGAAATTATACCAATGTGTAAAAGAAAATACTTTCCGAATGTACATCTGGTAAAATATCAATCCCCAAAACAGTGCCGACATTTTTGCTTTTTATGAAATCCTAATATCCGAAATGGGATTCTTCTATTCCTGGGGAGGGAAAAGGTAATCGTGGTTCATTTCTGTAATTACATTTAGAACTTTATCCTTCCCTAGTTTTTTGGAAGCACTTGTTACAATATGCCTGGGCAGAAATTGTTGTGTTTTTTTTAGGGCATCCAAAAATGATTTTACATTTTTACTTACGACAGCCTGCTTTTCTTTATCTGATTTTGTAAAAACGATTGTAAAAGGAATTTCCCAATGGTTCAGGGCTTCTATGAATTCAAGATCAATTTTTTGAGGTGTGTGACGGGAGTCTATCAGTACAAATACATTTACCAGGTTCTCTCTTTTTCTTAAATAATTTTCAATCATTTGCTCCCATCTTCTCCTGCTGCTCAATGAAATCTTTGCAAATCCGTATCCCGGCAAATCCACCAAAAACCATTTCGTTTCTTTGAACTG
>JBBSUB010000196.1:0-8302 GCA_038235345.1 Chitinophagales bacterium | reverse complement strand
AGCTTTTAGCATGTCAACTAGGAACTCCGAACTTTGAACTCTGAATTAACTTCTAACATCTAACTACTTGTCTTCCGTAATTAAATGCGTTAGCAAACCATCTCTTAATTTAGGTTCAAACCAGGTACTTTTCGGAGGCATTACATTTCCAGTATCGGCTATATCAAATAATTGCTGAATGGTCACAGGATAAATGCTGAATGCAACAGCCATATCCCCATTATTAACTCTTTTTTCCAGTTCCTGCAATCCGCGGATTCCGCCTACGAAATCAATCCTGGAATCTGTCCGTTGGTCTTTAATGCCCAGTACAGGCTCTAATAAATTATTTTGTAAAATAGATACATCCAGGATGTTTACCGGATCGTGAGCAAACGTGCCGTCTAAGGCGGTTAACTGGTACCATTGGCCGTTTAGATACATTCCAAAATTATGGGGAGCCACCGGTTTAAAGGCTTTGTTCACCTTATTAATGGAAAAAGCTTTGTTTAGTTTGCTTAAGAATTCATCTTCTTTCAGCCCATTTAAATCAGTTACAACTCTATTGTAATCCATTATTTTCAACTGGCTCTCCGGGAATAAAGTAGTTAAAAAACAGCCGGATTGATTATTATTTACGGAGCTGTGTACTTTGGCGGCAGATGCGGCGCGGTGATGTCCGTCAGCAATGTAGGTATAATCCACCTTTGTTTTAAAAATCTCGGTGATATTCTCAATTAATTTTTCATCGCTGATCACCCAAACGGTGTGTTGAATATTATCATCTGCAATAAAATCATAGATAGGACTTTTATCTGTTTTCCACTTTTCCAGTAATTCATTCAGTTCTTCCACATCCCGCATGGCTAAGAAAACATTGCCGGTTTGTGCACCAGTAGTTTTGATGTGATTTATGCGGTCCAACTCTTTTTCCGGACGTGTAAATTCGTGTTTTTTTATTCTTCCTTTTTCGTAATCATCTATAGAACTACAGCATACTAATCCGGTTTGACTAATATCATTCATGATCAACCGGTAAATATAATAGCATGGTTTGCTCTCTGTAAATAATACAGGACGGTTCATAAAAGCCTCCAGATTTTCTTTTGCTTTTTGGTAAACCTCATGAGTGTGAATATCTGTTGTAGCCGGTAGGTTAATTTCACTTTTCGTAATGTGTAAAAAAGAATAGGGATTTCCTTCGGCTTCCACTTTTGCTTCTTTGCTATTTAAAACATCGTAAGGTCGGGATGCTACTTGTTTAGCAAATTGTGCTTCTGGTCGTAATGCTTTAAAAGGAGAAATTGTAATCATTATATATTTTTTTTACCTTCTTCACAGCGTCTCATGATTGCGAGTCTATCCGGATGAAATGGTCTTAAATCTTTTTTTCTAAGGGCTGCAAATATAAACATTCAGGAGTGAATTGGGTGAATGAAAAATTAGTTGCCTGTTTTACTTAGGAATAAATGTTTATACCGTTAAAAAAGAAACCGCCATCTTAAAGACGGCGGCTACTATATTTTACTTATTTGGATGTTTTATCCCTTTTCAAAATGCTCTGCCACTTTTTTCCAGTTTACAACATTCCAGAAAGCTTTTAAGTAATCAGCTCTTTTATTTTGATATTTTAGGTAATAAGCATGTTCCCAAACATCACAACCCAGAATCGGTGTACACTTGCACTCCGCTACATCCATCAATGGGTTATCCTGATTAGGTGAAGAGCAGATCATCAACTTGCCATCTGTTCCCTTGGCCAGCCAGGCCCAGCCACTTCCGAATCTTCCGGCACCGGCAGCGTTAAATTTTTCCTGCATTGCCTCAAATGAACCAAAAGAGTCATCAATTGCCTGGGCTAATTTTCCTTCTGGTTTTCCGCCACCATTTGGGGATAGAATTTCCCAAAAGAAACTGTGATTCCAATGTCCGCCACCATTATTCCGAACAGCCGGAGAAATAGTTCCTGCATTTTTCACCAATTCTTCCAATGATTTATTTTCATTTTCTGTTCCTGCAATAGCCTTATTTAAATTATCTATATAAGCCTGATGATGCTTACCGTGATGGATATGCATGGTTTCTTTGTCGATGTGGGGCTCAAGCGCATCATAATCGTAGGGAAGAGCCGGTAATGTAAATGCCATAATATGTATTTTTAAAGTTGAAAAATAATTTTTAAAGTTTTAAGGGGATCAAATTTACTGATTATCTGGATGGAAAACATACAAGGAATATAATATTCCATTAATCGAAACTTGAAAGCAGGAATGCAAATCGCAAATTCTAAGCCAGTTAAGCATGCGATTTAATTTAAGATTTTTACTTTGATCATTCTTTCTGATCAATATTCAAACATTTTGGATCGTCTGTTTAAACTGGAATTTTAAAACAAAGAGGCTTATTGTTCCCATTAAAAAACATTTGGTATCCTATTTAATTCTGCACGCCATTTATCGTCTTTTTCGAAAGAATTCTTTCATGAGCATAGCACATTCTTCTGCCAGTACTCCACCTATAATTTTTGTTTTCGGATGTAATAAATTTGGTCCTCCATGCAAAGAAATGCCGCCGTGTTTTTCGTCAGATGCTCCGTAAACTACTTTTCCTATTTTGCTCCAATATAAAGCTCCGCTGCACATGGTACATGGTTCAATGGTGACATATAAAGTAGCTTCCGGTAAATACTTGGACCCTAAAAAATTATAGGCTGAGGTAAGCGCAATAATCTCTGCATGAGCTGTGGCATCAGTAAGCGTTTCGACCTGGTTATGTCCCCGTGCAATAATTTTGTCCTGCATAACCACCACAGCTCCTATAGGTACTTCCTGCGCTTCTAAGGCGCGATGTGCTTCTTTCAGGGCCTGTTGCATATAATATTCATCTCCTTTATTTTGAATCATCGTGGTTTATATTGATTGATTGGTATCTTTTCTTTGTAAGGTTCTAAATATTGCAAAGATGAGGATCATTTTTTATGGGGAATGATTAATTGATAAAATGAAGGATCTTTCTTTAGAAGGAATAAAAATCCGGAATTTCTTCTTGCTTGCCAGGGAGCCTCCGGATTATACTTAAAATTTATTTGGTATAAATTGCACAGGAAGTTTACATTTTTTAAAAGATGAATAGGAATTTATGAATAAATTTTTTAAGAGAAAAAAAGGAATTGTTGAAACATTGATCACTGCTTCTTATCCGTTGAGAATGAAAGTTTCTGAGATGACCGGAATCGGAATATCTATGTTTAAGAATACAGAAAATATTAAAGCTCCCGTCAGCATTTATGATTTGAGAATGAATTTGAATGTAGGCTATGAAATTTCCTTTGAAAGATACAGAGGGAAGAAACTTTTGATCGTAAATGTTGCAAGCAAATGTGGTTATACACCTCAATATTCTTCCCTTGAAACCCTTTACAAATCTGAAGGTAAGCTGGAAATACTGGGGTTCCCATCCAATGATTTCGGAAGCCAGGAACCGGGACAGGATAAGGAGATTGCTGATTTTTGTGAAATGAATTTTGGCGTGAGTTTCCCCTTATTCCAAAAGAGTATGGTAACAGGAAAAGATAAAAACCCGGTATTTGATTGGTTAACAGATAAAACCAAAAATGGCTGGAATAATACAGAGCCGGGCTGGAACTTTTATAAATACCTGGTGGACGAAGAGGGGAATTTAATGAGTGTGTCCTCGTCGTCGGTGGAGCCTGCGGCTATCATGTTATGATAAAATGTGGATTTTGATTGCTAAATTGTTGAATAGTTGAATTGCTGAACTATTCTATTGTTCATGAAATATTCCAAATAGTAAATAGTAAATCGTAAATCCCAAATCCAAACTAAACAGGACACTTTTCGTGATAATTTATTAATTCAATTGGCATTTTTTCAAACTCATAGCCATTGTAGTGTTTTACGATATCATTCAGCACTTCAATGATTTCTTCCGGCGCTTTTAGAGTAACCAACTTTAACCGGTATTCTTTGATGTTTGGTAATCCTTTGAGATAATTGGTATAGTGCCGGCGCATTTCATTGATACCTACAATCATGCCTTTCCATTCTACAGATTTGAGCAAATGTTTTTCACAAACTGCCACACGTTCTTCCACCGAAGGAGGAGGTAATATCTCACCTGTTTGTACATAATGATTGATCTCATCAAATATCCAGGGATATCCGATTGCAGCACGTCCGATCATAATACCATCTACACCATACCTGTTTTTATATTCAACAGCTTTTTGAGGAGAATCAATATCACCGTTGCCGAAAATCGGGATTTTTATCCGTGGGTTATTTTTTACTTTTCCAATCAGATCCCAATCAGCACTTCCTTTATACATTTGAGTGCGTGTGCGGCCATGAATGGATAAAGCCTGGATTCCGATGTCTTGTAATCGTTCTGCAACATCTTCAATATTTTTGGAATCTTCATCCCAACCCAATCTTGTTTTTACAGTGACAGGTAAATGCGTGCTTCTTACGACAGCTTCGGTCAATCTTACCATCAATGGCACATCTTTCAGTACTCCGGCACCTGCACCACGGCAGGCAACCTTTTTTACCGGACAACCGAAATTAATATCCAGTAAATCGGGATTTGTAGCATCCACGATCTTAGCGGCAAGGGAAAGACTTTCTTCATCGCCTCCAAAGATTTGAATCCCAACCGGTTTTTCGTAATCAAAAATATCCAGTTTCTTGCGGCTTTTGATCGCGTCCCGGATTAATCCCTCACTGCTGATAAACTCTGTGTACATTAGGTGAGCACCCTTGTCTTTGCAGATTGCGCGAAAGGGAGGATCACTCACATCTTCCATAGGAGCGAGCAGAAGAGGAAATTCAGGAAGTTGTATTTTACCGATTGTGATCATTATAAAAAGTTAAAGAAGAAGCATATTTAAGAAGAAAATTTTTTTACGGGAATTGAACTTCCTTCATTGAAGATTTTGGCTGTAAATTTACGCACTTAAAATTTTTAGTGAGCAATGAATAAGATAAATTCAATAAAATTTAGCTTTCCACGACAATTAGGCATTCTTCTTATGCTGATTGGAGGAGGAATTATCGCTGGAGCGCTGGTTTCTGTAGGTGTCTGGACTATGATGACGGGAAAGCCCGTCACTAATTTACAAACAGATATGTCTGATCCAAAATTTTACCATGCCGTCATTATGTTACAGGCAATCAGTACTTTTTTTATATTCTTTTTACCTTCCTGGATATTTGCCATAGTTTGTTATCGAAAACCTGCCCATTTTACAGGTTTGCAAACCAGGTTCCATATAAAACAAATTGTATGGGTCATTCTGATTCTTGCGCTTACCTTTCCTCTTTCAGGTGCTTTGTCTGAATTAGCCAGAGTGATGCCTTTACCAAAAGACTGGAAAGTCAAATTTGACGCGATGGAAACAGCCAGGGAGGCACAGGAAGCCATGTTAATAAAGATTGATTCTCTCTCTAAATATATTTTATCAATTGTTGTGATAGGGATATTGCCGGCAATTTTTGAAGAAATTCTTTTTCGGGGCGTCATTCAAAACGTGCTTACCAAATGGTTTAAAGGTCCGTGGGCGGCTATTTTAATAACAGCATTTATTTTCAGTATTATCCATATGTCGTTTTATGGGTTTTTTGTCCGTTTTGCCCTGGGAATTATTTTAGGGCTTGTATTTTATTATAGCGGAAGTCTGTGGTTGGCCATCATCTTTCATTTTTTATACAATGGATTACAGGTAACGGCACTTTATATTTTTAACATGAGCGCAAATCCAAATGTAAAAGATATTGAAGGCAATTTTCCTCTATGGGCGGGTATTGTGGCTCTTGGATTATTAATATACGCCCTAAAAAAATTTAGGGATCTTTCCTGGAAAGAACAAGAAGTATTTGAATATAAAGATGTAGACGACCCGGATAATTTTCATGATTGGATCGCTAAAAATAGTTAATCTTGCAAAATGGCTTTTGATACCAAAACTTTTAAAACACGAACGCTTAGTGCAATTATATTTGCAGTGGTGATGCTGGGCGGCTTATTATGGAATCAATGGAGTTTCGTGCTGCTTTTTACTTTAATTCATTTTGGAGCCTGGTATGAATTTGTAAAATTGTTAAAAAAAATAAGCCTGGATAGTTTCCGTTCAAGAATTCCTCTGGGATTATTTTATATTTCGTTGCCCATCGTCTTATTGATCTTTATCCGCATTGAACCTCTTGGTGGAAAACCGGATGATTTTTTAAAAGTATTACCCTGTGGAATTATCTTTTCTATCTGGATAAATGATACGATGGCCTATATAACCGGCTCTTTTATTGGTAAAACTCCTTTATCCTCCATTTCTCCTAAAAAAACAGTGGAAGGCACTTTGGGAGGGATCATCTTAAGTGTACTGGTCATTACTATTGCGGGTAGTTTTATAGGGTATTACTCCTGGATACATTGGCTGATGATTAGTCTGATAAGCTCCACAGCCGGTACTTTGGGTGATTTGTTGGAAAGTAAATTGAAACGATTGGCTGGTGTAAAAGATAGTGGAAATATACTTCCGGGTCATGGTGGTTTCCTGGATCGGTTTGATTCTCTTTTGATAGCTATTCCATTTGTATTTGTTTATTATCAGTTGTTTATCCGATGATTTATTTTTTAAAAGGTTTCCTCGTTTTTCAATTTTATATTTGCGCTAAAAAAAGTTAATGAACATTCATAAAGAAGGCTATAGGTCAATTGCATTAGCCGCCCTTGTTTTTGGAATTATCAACATCCTTGTGTTTTTCTTTTTAGGAACTACTCTCCCTGTTTTAGCATGGATCGTATTTATTGTAACACTTGGATTATTCTTATTTATTGTTTCTTTTTTCAGGTCTCCTAAAAGAAATTTTACGATTGCCCATCACCAGATAATATGCCCGGCAGATGGGAAAGTGGTTGTGATCGAGGAAACGGTGGACGAGGAATATTTTAAAACCAAAAGATTGCAGGTATCCATTTTTATGAGTCCGGCAAATGTGCATATTAACCGTATTCCAATGTCAGGCACAGTAGAATACAGTCAGTACCATAAGGGAAAATATCTTGTGGCCTGGAGCCCGAAATCGTCTACTGAAAATGAGAGGCATTCAGTTGTGATAAAAAGTGATAATGCAGTGATATTGGTCAAGCAGATTGCCGGTGCAGTCGCGAAGAGAATTGTCAATTACCTGCATGTAGGTCAACAAGTAACCCAGGGTACAGAAATGGGCTTCATAAAATTTGGCAGTCGTGTCGATATTTTACTACCAATAGGAACTGAATTAAACGTAGCACTTGGCCAGGTAGTAAAAGGCGGCGTAACAGTTTTAGCCACAATTGATACTCTGGTTCCGGTAGAAGAAATAGAGGAAATGGTCGTTTAATTAAATTTATAAGTAGAAGCCTTCTTTGAGAATTACTCTTAAAGAAGGCTTTTTTGTTGCAATAAACTCAAAATGTTTGGAAACTATTGAAGCGTCATTCAAGAGAAATTTATCATCCACTTCTTAGTTTTAGCTAAAATTTGTCGAAGAGTTTCTTCCACGAATTATTGCCTTGTTCAATCGAACTATTACTCTTCAAACTAGAAAAAATTACATGGCTTAACGGTATGTAATTTATTTAATAATTCATTTAAAACACTTAGTTTTAATGATCAAATTTTTACCTTACTAAATCTACCTCAATGATTTCGTCTTTGCTCAGGTATTTCATTCTTTCTATCTTTTTTTTCTTTTCTATATCTGGATTTGCACAACAAATTCCTTCAGAGCAGGCTTTGAAGTTAGTAGAAAAAAATTCCGCCTTTTTGGGAGTTAATTCAGATGATATTAATAATGTCATTGTAACGAATGCTTATAAGGATAAGATTTCAGGAATGAATTTAATTTATTTGCAACAAACTTATATGGATGTTCCTGTTTATAATTCCTTGCAGGTTATAGCCCTAAAGGATGATGCAGTATTATCAGTTGCCGGCGGCCGGATTGCCAAGATGGAAGAAAAAATAAATGTTGCAAGAACAGTTCCCTCCGTATCTGCGAAAAGCGCTGTGGGATTTGCAGCCAGGTCACTAAATATTCCGGTTGATTTTCAGATTGAAAATTCCCTAACGATTGGGAAAATAAGTGCAGATAATCAAAAGGTAACTTTTAGAATATCGCCCATTTCCAGGGAACAAATCACATCTGATCTGTTGTGGATTCCTTTGAAAGATGGGACTGTAAAGCTTGCCTGGCAAGTGAAAATCTTACCATATAATTCTGTTGATTACTGGCTTGTTTTTGTTAGCACTCAGGATGGAAGT
>JBBSUB010000195.1:0-8494 GCA_038235345.1 Chitinophagales bacterium | reverse complement strand
ATGATATTACTATGGACGCATTGTTTAAACACAACTTTTAATGGATACTGTTTGCAATTTTAATTCCTTTGGAAATGTTTATTATCGAATTGCTTTGTAAGAAATAATGCCAGGTTAAATTTTAACGGAGAAAATATTATTATTCATGAAAAATACTTTTTATAGTTTATTAATCATTCTGGTATTTAACGGTTGCGGTAAAAAAGAAGCTCCTCCCCAAGAACCGGAAGTATTCACGATTTCATCTGTTACCATCAATGAAAAAAGTGAAGATAAAACCGGGTTATTCTTTCAGGTTCCGGAACTTCCTTCTATTAAAGTTTCCTTTACCGCATCCGTTGACAAAGCTGTTGTAAATAGTGATATTCTATTGGCGAAGAACCAGGTAAGCGGTGTTTCCACATCCATATCTTTTGAAAACAATGATAAGACAGTAATAATACATACCGGTCAGAAATTAGATGCAATATCAAAGTATACCTTGACGCTTACTACGGGCATAAGGTCTGCAAGAAAAACTCCTTTGGCTTCCAATCAGTTCTATAGCCTGATCACAGCAATTGACTCCATTGATAAATTTCCCCGCATTTCGGATGATGAATTATTAACCCTGGTTCAAGAACGGACCTTTAAATATTTTTGGGATTTCGGACATCCGATTTCGGGAATGGCGCGTGAAAGAAACACGTCCGGTGATCTTGTAACCACTGGTGGGACCGGATTTGGTGTTATGAGCATTATTGTAGGAATAGAACGGAATTTTATAACTAAGACCCAAGGCCTGGCAAGAATCAATACGATTGTTGATTTTTTAAAAAATAAATGCACAACGTATCATGGAGTATTTGCACATTGGGTTAATGGAGCTACCGGTGCTTCCATTCCATTCAGTGCAAAAGATGATGCGGCAGATTTAGTAGAAACATCTCTTTTAATGCAAGGACTGTTGACAGCACGCCAATATTTTAAAGGAAATAGTCCGGAAGAAACAACTTTAAGAAATAATATCAATACAATTTGGAATGCGGTTGAATGGGATTGGTTTCGAAAGAAGGACCAAAATGTATTGTATTGGCATTGGAGCCCAAATAATAACTTTGATATTAACTTGCCCATAAAGGGATGGAATGAATCTCTGATTACCTATGTCCTTGCAGCTTCTTCCACCACGCACACTATTCCTAAGAACGTATACGATGAAGGATGGGCATCCAATGGGAATATGAAAAACGGAAATACCTATTTTGGCGTCAAACTTCCTTTGGGTCCTAATTTAGGTGGCCCACTTTTCTTTGCCCATTATTCTTTTTTAGGAATAAATCCAACAAACCTCACGGATGCTTATGCCCATTATTTCGAACAAAATAAAGCGCATACTCTCATCAATTATAAATACTGCGTTAATAACCAGGGCAGGTTTAATGGATATAGCAGCAGCGTTTGGGGACTTACAGCAAGTGATGACAATATGCAAGGATATATGGCACATTCTCCTTCCAGTGATAATGGGGTTATTTCTCCCACTGCGGCTATTTCTTCCATGTCCTATACGCCTGATGAATCCATGGCTGCGCTTAAATTTTATTATTACAAACTTGGTGATAAACTTTTCCGGGAATATGGGTTTATTGATGCGTTTAATTTATCTGATGCCTGGTTTTCTAATTCCTTCCTGGCTATTGATCAGGGGCCACAAATCATAATGTTTGAAAATTACCGTACGGGATTATTATGGAATTTATTTATGAGCAGTCCGGAAATAAAAACAGGAATGAATAAACTGGGTTTTCAAAGTCCTTTTCTTTAAACATGGATTATAGCCGTCTGCCTGAATAACTTCCGGTATTTTTTGAGATTTCGACCATCCTGTAAGTTGTATGGCGCGGGGATGATTGAAAATTATCTCAGTGGATTATTTTGGGAATTATTCATGAAAATACCGGAAATTCAAAATGGATTGCGTAAACCAGGATTCTGCGGCAATTATTTTAAAATTAAGCCTGTGCAGTTTATTCCTGCCAGGATTGAGTTTGATTAATTTATTCAATCGGGGAACATAAATTTTAGTAAATTTAATATGGAGTTACTGCCTTTTATTCTAAGGCTATTTCCGATCTACTTATCTTTTAATTATACAAATCATTCCAAATGAAGAAAACATTTCTTTATTCCCTGCTTTTTATAGTATTTTCTTTAAAAGCATTTTCGCAGGATTTCTCTCTCTTTGAAAAAAATGTATTTGTGCATAATACAGATACTTTGCCGTATAGAATTTTGCTTCCATTAAATTTTGATTCCAATACCAGATATCCGATGGTTCTATTTCTGCATGGCGCCGGGGAAAGAGGAAATGATAATGAAAAGCAATTGGTGCATGGTGCAACCATGTTTTTGGAAGATAGTATCCGGAATAAATATCCCGCTATTGTGGTTTTTCCGCAATGTGCGGAAAATAATTTTTGGGCCAATATTTCTATGAGCATGGATAGTATTACAAAAAAAAGAACACTCATTTACAAAGAAAATGGAGCACCAACAAAAGCAATGGAATTATTGATAGGATTATACCAGGATCTTTCCAATAAATATACACCGGATAAAAACCAATTGTATGTAGGCGGTCTGTCTATGGGTGGAATGGGTACGTTTGAAATCGCACGGAGATTGCCGGATAATTTTGCTGCTGCTTTTGCTATTTGTGGTGGAGCGAATACGGCAACGGCACCTCAATTAAAAAGTACTGCCTGGTGGATTTTTCACGGTATGAAGGATAATGTTGTCAATCCACAAAATAGTATCGATATGGCAAAGGCATTAAAAGATGCAGGTGCTGAGGTAAGGCTTACTCTTTACCCCGAGGCCAATCACAATAGCTGGGATGATGCATTTAAAGAACCGACGTTTTTTTCCTGGTTATTTGAACATCAGAAAGCAAAAATGGAATAATCTTATTTTAATTATTTTTTTATTCAGCCTGTACAATGCTTAAAAGAAACAAGTTATATTTACATATTTTTTAAAATGTTATCAATATGCGCTTTCAATTTTATATTTCCTTCCTTTTTTTATTAATTCTTTCTTCCTGCAATCCTGCTAAAAAAAATGTGGCTACGGCAGTTCCTCCGGGCAGTAATTCCATGGATGTGTTTATTACGGATTTGATGGGTAAAATGACTCTCGCGGAAAAAATAGGTCAGATGAATTTGCCTGCGATTGGTTTTGATGTAACCGGCCCCATAATTAGTCAGGATGTAGAAGGCAAAATAAAAAAGGGCCTTGTAGGTGGTGTGTTCAACACTTTCACACCGGATGCTGTGCGTAAATTACAGGAAATAGCAGTCAATGAAACAAGATTGAAAATCCCTTTACTTTTTGGATATGATGTCATTCATGGACACCGGACTATTTTTCCAATTAACCTGGGCATAGCATCTTCCTGGAACACAGACCTGGTAGAAAAAACTGCCCGTGCTGCCGCTGAGGAAGCCAGCGCAGATGGATTGAACTGGGTCTTTTCTCCTATGGTGGACATAGCACGTGATCCAAGATGGGGAAGAGTTAGTGAAGGTGCGGGGGAAGATCCATACCTGGGCTCGAAAATGGCTATAGCGATGATACGTGGATATCAGGCAAATGATCTTTCGCTCAATAATACGGTAATGGCTTGTGTAAAGCATTTTGCGTTGTATGGTGCCGCTGAGGCAGGACGGGATTATAATTCTGTGGACATGAGCAAACAGAAAATGTTTAATGAATATTTTCCTCCTTACAAAGCAGCTATTGATGCAGGAGTAGGAAGTGTGATGACTTCTTTTAATGATGTGGACGGAGTTCCTGCTTCCGGAAATAAATGGCTGCTGACGGATTTATTGCGTAATCAATGGGGCTTTAAAGGCTTTATTGTGAGCGATTATACCTCCATAAATGAAATGGTCAATCATGGAATGGGCGATGACAAAAAAGTATCTGAATTGGCATTGAATGCCGGAATGGACATGGATATGGTGGGAGAAGAATTTTTAAGATTTGCAGAGATTTTAATTAAAGAAGGAAAAGTATCGGAACAAAAAATTAATGATGCCTGTCGTAGAATTTTGGAAGCAAAATATAAATTGGGGTTGTTTGAAGATCCTTATAGATATGTAAACAAGGAAAGAAACCAGAAACAAATGATGAGTGCGGATAAACTGGCTTTAAGCAAACAGGCTGCTATCGAGAGTATGGTATTATTAAAAAACGATCAAAATATCCTTCCCTTACAAGCAGGAAAAAAAATTGCTTTTATCGGGCCGTTAGTAAAAGATAAACGAAATTTAATCGGTAGCTGGAGTGGTGCCGGCGATTATAAACAAGCAATCAGTTTATGGGAAGCCCTGCAAAAAAGAAATAGTTCAAATATGTTTTCTTTTACCCTTGGGGCAAATTTAGTGGAGGATAAATCTTTAATGGATAAATTAAATCCACATGACGGGCAATTAACGTTGGATGAAAAATCGCCAAAAGAATTGATAGACGATGCAGTAAAACTGGCCTATGAATCAGATGTTGTTGTTGCAGTTTTGGGCGAAGCGTTCGGCATGACTGGCGAAGCAGCCAGCCGCAGTAATATCAGCCTGTTACCTAATCAACAAATGCTTTTGAAAGCACTGAAGACAACTGGCAAACCGATCGTTTTGGTTTTAATGAATGGCCGCCCACTCACTCTTTCCTGGGAAGATGAAAATATGGATGCTATCCTGGAAACCTGGTTTGGCGGTACTATGGCAGGGCCGGCCATTGTTGATGTATTATTTGGCGAAGCAAATCCTTCAGGAAAAATAACCATGACATTTCCTAGAAATGTGGGACAGATACCGATTTATTACAACCATAAAAATACCGGTCGGCCCCTGGATATAAATCAAAAATATACCACGAAATATCTTGATGTTCCCAACACGCCTTTGTACCCTTTTGGTCACGGTTTAAGTTATACTCATTTTACCTTAGGCGAAATTGCCTTAAGCAACAGTGTTCTACGCAAAGACCAGGAAATAACTGCTTCAATTTCATTGACAAATGCCGGCACACGAAAAGGAAAGGAGACAGTTCAGTTATATCTTCGTGATATGGTGGCAAGCATCACCCGTCCGGTAAAGGAGTTAAAAGGTTTTCAGCAAATCACGTTGAATCCCGGAGAAACAAAAACGGTTACATTTACTATTTCAGTGGATGATTGCAAATTTTATAATGCAGATTTACAGCATGTTTATGAGCCTGGAAAATTCAAAATATTTATTGGAAAAAGTAGTGAGGAGGTGAAGGAAGGGGCGTTTGAGTTGGTGGAGTAATTCTCAGGTTTGTCGATTGTAATGGAAATAATTCGCAAGCTATCTTTTCCATCCTTAAAATAAATGCCCGGAATTCGGGGTAAATATGCTTGAAATTCGTGTTTCAGAAAGGAGTTCGGAACTTTAAGTCCGCGTATATTTTAGAAGACCATTCGACAATTTAGCCATTTAACCCTTGTACAATTAGGCCATTTAGCATTAGAACAATTCAAAAATTATTCAAACAATTTCTCCAATCTTAATTTGGTGATTTTATCTTGTTCAGCGGCTGCTATCATAATTTCATCGCGTGGATCGTTCTGTATGCGATCTTTTAAAATTTCCAGCATTTCTTCCGCTGTTTTTCCTGTAGCGAAAACAATAAAAATGTAGCCAAAAATATCTTCATACTCATCATTTAATTTCATCAATTCATCCAAAATTTCGTTGGACGTATTTTCAATACCAGCCTGTTCCGTTTTAATATAATTAGCAGTTTCAGCATACCGTTCTTTAATCAGGTGGTTATCTCCTATTCTGGGATAGTGCTCAAAAGCCTCTAACCAATCAGCAGGATTGCAATCGAACCATTTTTCCTCCGCATACTCAAGTAAGTCCAGGAGATCATTTACCGGGAATATTTCCAGCATTTCTTTTACCCATGCGCTGGAACCACAACAGTTGAATAATAGTTCTTTCTTTTTACTGGTATCAAGGTGATCGAAATCTGCAATTGTCATTGTTATTTAATTTTGAAGGATCAAAAATGATAAATGTGTTTTTCCTGAGGTTTAAAGAATGGGTTCATCGTTTTTTATGTTAAGAAAATAATTTTTGATGAACTAATTTCATTTCTCTAAAGTCAGAACTTCTTATAAAACAGAACTGAAAATTATATTCCCATCCTCGTTTTTTCAGAATCGTTTAATAGCTTAATGAAATTATCTGAAACTTCCAATGCCACCGCAATGTCTTTATTTTCAACATTTCCTAAAGAATTGAAATTATTGTTCTTGTGATATTTTAAAAAAATCATTGCTACCGGCGCTACTCTTGATATAATCGCTGCATCGTGCCCGGCACCACTTACAAGGTCAGCCACTTCATAGTTTTTCTTTGCAATGGCTTTATCAATCAGGGTTATCAATTTTTTATCGCAAATTACCGGGTCGGTTTCATGGATTAATTTCCATTCGAAATAAACATCCCGCTTATGACAAATGCGTTCACATATCGTATTAAGAGCTTCATAAGCTTTTGAAAGTCTGGCCGGATCCGCACTTCGGATATCCAAAGAGCAGGAAACATAATGTGGTATCAGATTACGGGCTGCATTTTTAACGTTTATCTTTCCGACTGTTGCAACAATATTACGGCGTTCAGGTGTTGCGTATTCTTCTGTTTCTACAATAAACTGAGCTGCCGCACAAAGTGCATCTACCCGCACATTCATGGGAACAGTTCCGGCATGCCCTGATTTTCCTACGAAATTTATTTCTACTCTTTTCTGCCCGGCCAGCGCAGTTACCGCGCTTACCGGAATTTTTCGATTATGCAGGATCAAACCTTGTTCTGTATGAATCTCCAGGTAGCCTAACCATTCTTCTGCAGGAATATTTTCTGTTTTGATCTTTGAAATATCCATATTCAAAGAGGTAAGAACTTCTCCTAAAGTCTTTCCTTCTCCATCTTTTTTATCCAGAATGAAATTGTCAAATTTACCCGTAAGCGCTTTGCTTCCAAGGTAGGAGGTATTAAAACGGGTGTCTTCTTTTTCACTGAAAGCAACAATTTCCAGGTTGAATGCCAGTTCTATATTTTTGTCAATTACATTTTGAGCAATATCCATACCAGTGAGAATACTTAACGGCCCATCAAATTTTCCATCATTTTTATCATTATTATATTGCGATCCAATCACAAATGTTTTTGCATAGGGAAATTTGCTGGTAAGTTTTCCCCGCACATTTCCAATATTATCTATTCTTGTTTCAAGTCCGGTTTCATTCATCCATTGTGCAAGTTTATTACTGCTGTTAACAAAAAATGCCTTTCCGGAATCATTCTTCCCCACGTGATCAGCACTTAATTGACTCATCTCCAGGATACGGGATTGAATTCTTTGGGCTCTTAATGAATATTTTATCATCTCAATTCTTTTATTAACAAATGTTATGCTGTAATAATTTACCAGGCTAACGGAATCAATTCAATTTGCTTTTTTTTGTATTTAATCCATTATGGTGGCGAAGTAAGTCAAATTTTATAAGAAAAATACGGCTGTTTTTAATTTTTATCTCTTTTTAGCTGAGCAGGAAGAAAAATATTTGTAAAGAAAACACTTGTTCTATTTCCGGACCAATTTGAAATTGAAAAATATTATTTTCTTTGTTACAAAATATCTGAAAGAAAAATTTCTTATTTTTTCTAAGTGAAGCAGGGTAGATTTTCGCAAACACCTTTCTATTAGGGTATTTCATATTGTCGCGGGTTGGTGGAGACACCAACCCCTGGCGACGCTCCGTGGGCGGTGTCTTCACTGCTCACTTTCAAGATTTTGGCAAACACCTTTCTATTAAAGTGCATTTCAAATTGTCGCGGGTTGGTGGGGATTGCTATGGAAAAAACAAATCTTTTTTAGGCTGCTTTTTTATAGTTGTCCACATACATTTTCTGGTTATTCACAACCGCCGCTGCTCTAAGTACTATTTTATTGCTTATTGCATTTAGTACACAATTGGCATGTTTACCTTCATTTATTTTTCTTTCAAAATAATCTCTAAATTCCGGATAATATTTTATGGTTGCCAAGGCACCCATGTGAAGTAAAGCTTTAAGTTCCTTATTTGCCATTTTATGTACTTTATTACGTCCCTTTATGCTCTTGCCGCTTGATTCACTAAATGGAGCAAGACCGGCGTAACAGGCCAATTGTTTTCCATTGACTTTATTAGCAAAATTATTGGTGCAGCATAAAATATAAGTTGCAATTACAGGACCGATACCAGGTACTGAAATAAGGAAATTATAATTGGCATTTATTGATGGATCACTTTTGATAACCGATGCTATTTGTTCCTCTATTCCAACAATTGATTCTTTCAATCCATCCATTGCCGTTTTATAAACCTTCTCCATCATTTTTTGTGTAGCTTTATCGTTGATGTTTTTTAATTCTTTCAGAT
>JBBSUB010000194.1:0-8611 GCA_038235345.1 Chitinophagales bacterium | reverse complement strand
TGATGGCAAAAAGAAACCTGGGCCGCAAAAAGGAGATGGTACCAAAAAAGAACATGTTTCCAAAAAAAGCAGGTCTTCTAAACGATAATAATTTCCAGGATAATCAATCGGTATTTTTTATTTTATAATTGAAGAAAAGCTTTTTTTTCGAGAAAGCTTTTAATGAATATTTGCAACAATCTAATAAAAGGAGTATATTAATTCTCCACGAAAAAAAAGAATTAAATGTTAGAACAAACAATTAATAAGGATGTGATCCATGTAGATCACCAGAAGGAGAAATTTCTTTCCGGTGATAAAGACCTTGCATCCTTTAAGGAACTCGCTTTATTATTTGATGAGAAATTTAATGTGCGTCACTTTCCGGAACAACCGGAAAAATTATATAACGCTTCCCAGTATCTTTTAAACTTTGGAGGAAAAAGGATCAGACCTGTTATTTGCCTGATGGGAAATCAATTGTTTGATGAGATCAAAGATGCCGCTTATGATGTAGCGATGGCTGTGGAATTATTCCATAATTTTTCCCTTGTGCATGATGACATTATGGACAGAGCTCCATTAAGAAGAGGTATAGCAACGGTACATACAAAGTTTGGAGAATCCACTGCCTTACTTGCCGGAGATGTGATGCTTGTAAAGGCATATAGTTATTTGAATAAGATCGGCAATGAGTTTCTGCATAAAATATTGGATTTGTTTAATGAAACAGCCCGTAAAGTATGTGAAGGACAGCAGCTCGACATGGATTTTGAAGAAAAAGATAGTGTCAATTTTGATGACTACGTCGAAATGATCAGTCTGAAAACATCTGTTTTGCTTGCGGCCAGTTTACAAATGGGCGCTATCCTTGGAGGTGCCGGCGTGGGCAATCAACAACATTTATATGAATTTGGAAAAAACCTTGGTATTGCCTTCCAGATACAGGATGATTATTTGGATGCTTTTGGTGATCCGGAAAAATTTGGTAAAAAGCACGGTGGAGATATTATAGCTAATAAAAAGACATTCCTGTTATTGGAGGCTTTGAAAGTTTCTACTCCGGCACAGAAGAAAGAATTAAATCGCCTGTTGAAAACAAATGATGAGGGAAAAGTTGCAGCAATAATTGAAATTTATAAAGCATGCAAAGTGGACGAATGGGCGAAAGAATTAAAAAGTAAATACTTAACCATTGCTATGAATCACCTGGAAGATACTGCGGTGATTTCAGTAAGAAAGAAACCATTGGAGGAACTTGCTCATTATTTAATGGACAGGGAAGTTTAGTTTATAGTTTGGAGTTTGAAGTCTGAAGTCCCATGATTTCGGTTGACCTTTTGTGTCTCAGCGGGGTTTTCCGATTTTAGCCTCATGAATTAAAGCTAGTCCGCCGGAAACCCCGATACGCAGACGACCATTGCTTGATAAATAACAACAATTACACAGCAAGAAATTGGACAAAAAATAATTGTAACAGAATGTTACAAATTAGTATAGCCGTCAATTAAAGAAATAGGAAAAACAATGTGATATTGTATTAATTCATCCCTGGCTATTTCTCTACTTGGTTTTTCGATTTTACGTCAAAGAGTTTAACCAACATTATTAGTCTGTTCTCTTTTATAGAAAAACCTCTATATCTAATTTATAGAAAAACCTCTATATCTAAACACTTTAAAGGATTTCAATACAAAACCTTTAACCGGATCCGCAACAGACGGACTTTAATCTTACCTTTAAATTTGCTATAATTGCATAGCAGTTTTTTCAATATAATTTATCCTTAAAATTAGATCTTCATCACTCAATTAGCCACTATATTATCCAATCCTATTGAATATTTAAAGGGCGTAGGCCCGATAAGAGCTGAATTACTCAAAAAAGAAGCAGGCATATTTATTTTCCGCGACCTCCTGGAGTATTTTCCTTTCAGGCATATTGACCGGACTAAGATCACCCAAATAAAGGATATCTTTTCTGATACAGATTATGTACAGGTATTGGGTAAAATAACTTCCCTGAATATAATGGGAGAAAAGCACGGCAGGAGATTAGTCGCCACTCTTCATGATGGAACAGAGGAGATGGAATTAGTCTGGTTCCAGGGAATCAATTGGGTAGAAAAAGCACTTAATACCGGGATGCGTATCAGGGTGTTTGGTAAGGTTGGGTATTTTATGAATATGCCCCAAATTTCTCATCCTGAGTTTGAAATAGTAGCGAATGACCAGGTGGAAACACGTAATTTTTTAGAACCTGTTTATTCCAGTACGGAAAAACTGAAAGCCCGGAGTATGGGCGGCAGGCAAATTGCGCAACTAACGTATACTTTACTCAATTTACTTACTGAAAAGGATATCCCGGAAAATATCCCTGAGGGAATTTTAGAAAAATTCCGGTTAGTTAACCGCTTTAAGGCATTTAAGGATATTCATTTTCCCTCCACCCTGGCTGATCATGAAATGGCAGTAAAGCGATTGAAATTTGAAGAGCTGTTTATCGCTCAATTAAGAATGCAATTATTAAAGCTTAAACGGCATACTACCTCCCGGGGATTTGTGTTTGAAAAAGTAGGTGATTATTTTAATGACTTCTACCATCATCATTTGCCTTTTGAACTTACCGGGGCACAAAAAAGAGTGCTCAAGGAAATCCGGACTGACCTGGGAACAGGCAGGCAAATGAATCGTTTATTACAAGGGGATGTGGGAAGTGGAAAAACGATGGTAGCTTTAATGGCGATGCTTTTAGCGGCAGATAACGGATTCCAGAGTTGCTTTATGGCTCCAACGGAAATATTGGCCAGGCAACATTTTGATAGTCTGAGTAAGATGCTGGAAGGAATGGACGTAAAAATCGGGGTTTTAACCGGATCTTCCACAGCAAAACAACGAAGAGAAGTACTTCAGCAATGCGCTGAGGGTGGTTTACATATTATAACGGGAACCCACGCCCTTATTGAAGACACAGTCGTGTTTAATAATCTTGGTTTAGCTATTATTGATGAACAGCACCGCTTTGGCGTAGCGCAAAGAGCTAAAATGTGGGCCAAGAATACGATTGCTCCACACATCCTCGTAATGACCGCGACACCTATTCCACGAACCTTAGCGCTCACTGCTTATGGAGATCTTGATTATAGTATTATGGATGAATTACCTCCCGGAAGAATTCCCATTACCACTGTACATCGCATGGAATATAAGCGGCCCCAGGTCATGGATTTTGTTAAATCAGAAATTGCCAAAGGAAGGCAGGTGTATCTTATTTATCCGCTGATCGAAGAATCTGCTAAATTGGATTTTGAGAATTTAATGAAAGGCTATGAAGAGGTGAAGGCCTATTTCCCCGAACCAAAATACTATATAAGTATGGTGCATGGAAAACAAAAATCAAAAGAAAAGCAGATTAATATGGATCGTTTCGTTAGAGGCGATACACAAATAATGGTTTCTACCACTGTGATAGAAGTAGGCGTGAATGTTCCGAATGCAAGTTTGATGGTTATAGAAAGTACTGAACGATTTGGTCTGACTCAATTACATCAATTAAGAGGAAGGGTAGGACGCGGTAATGAAAAGAGTTTCTGTATTCTCATAACCAAAGTGAAATTGTCAGCCGATGCCAAACAGCGTATCGCTATCATGTGCGAAACCAATGATGGTTTTAAAATAGCCGAGAAGGATCTGGAAATTCGTGGACCAGGAGAAATAGAAGGAACCCGTCAAAGCGGAACACTTAATTTTAAACTGGCAAACATTATTGAAGACAAAGTTATTTTAGATGCTGCCAGGCATACCGTTGAAAAATTAATAGAGGAGGATCCTGATTTAAGTTCGGCAGATAATTTGTGTTTAAAAAATTACCTCTCTATAAAGAAAGGCCGGACGGCCTGGAGTAAGATTTCTTAGGAAGAAAATAAGTATATTGTTAAGGCACTACTAAATAAAACTATTATTTTTTTATTTACGTAATTATGAACGGAAGATTGGTGTAAATTGTAGAATACTTTTTCATTATTTCAAAAACATCAGAATTGAAAGTAAATAAAACTTATTTTTCTCATTTCTTGCTTGTATTGGGGCTTTTTTTTGCTTCCGGGGCATTGTTTGCCCAAGTGGCATTTATTGAAAATAAAGGTCAGTGGGATGCCTCTGTGAAGTATATGAGTCATGCAGGTGATGGTTCTTTTTTCATACAAAAAAATGGCTACACAATAACTCAGTTCCATCCGGACGATGTGGAAAGAGTGACCAAAAGTCAACATGAAACGGATTTTGCAAAAATGAAATCCGGGGGAAATAATGGACGGGTAAGAGCTCATTCCTATCATGTAGAATTTTTAAATGCTTCCAATCCGGTGATTGTTCCGGAGAAACCCCTGGAAACTGTAAATAATTATTTTATTGGAAATGATCCGGCCAAATGGGCAGCAGGGTGTAAAATATACCAGGCAATCACCTACAAAAATATTTATCCCAATATTGATCTGAGGTATTATCTTGACGGGGGCAGTAATCTGAAATATGATTTTATTGTTCGCCCGGGAGGAGATGTAGGTAGTATAGCCATGAAATACTCAGGAGCAAAAAGCGTAGATGTGATTAAAAGAGAATTGGTAGTAACAACTTCCCTGGGTAAAAGCCGCGAACTTGAGCCTTATACTTATCAGGTGATAAATAATCAGCGGGAAGAAGTTGAATGTAAATACCAGATAAAGGGAGATATCGTTCGCTTTAAAGTGAAAAATCATGACCCCTCCGAAACATTGATCATTGATCCGACGCAAATATTTTTTAGTTACTCCGGAAGTACAGCGGATAACTGGGGTTTTACCGCAACCTATGGAAAAGATGGAAGTTTGTACGGTGGAGGAATTGTGTTTGGACAAGGGTTTCCGGTAAATACGGGCGCATTTGATGAGACCTACAATGGGGATTATGATATGAGCATTATCAAACTTTCTCCAAATGGAAAGAAGAGAATTTACGCCACCTATATTGGAGGTGCAAGAAGTGATCAGCCCCATAGTTTAATAGAAGATTCTCAGGGGAATTTAGTTATAGCAGGAAGAAGTAATTCACAAAATTATCCGACGACCGTTCCTCATGTGGGGCCTGGAGGTACAACTGATTATGATATTGTAGTAACCAAATTAAATGCAACAGGAAGCGCATTGATCGGTTCCATGAAAATTGGTGGTACAGGTAGCGACGGTGTAAATATTGCCGATCAGTCTACCTTAAAAACAGTATCCTTAAAAAGAAATTATGGAGATGATGCGCGCAGTGAGGTTATACTGGATGGGGCTGATAATATTTACCTGACAAGCAGCACGTCATCCACAGATTTTCCGGTAACTGCCGGCGTTATACAACCAACTTTGGCCGGGAAACAGGATGCAGTTGTTTTAAAAATTAATCCATCTTGTAATAATCTTATTTTCAGTACATATTTAGGGGGAAAAGGGGATGATGGCGGATATGTATTAGCCATCGGACTTACAGGAAATATATATGTGGCAGGTGGTACAGGAAGTGATGATCTGAAAGGAATTTCTACCGCAGGCGTGGTGAAGCCTGATTTTTCTATAGCCGGTTCCACAGGCGACGCTGCAGATGGATTTATTGTTGAATTGAATCCGACAGCCACAGCTTCCGTGAGAGGGACATATATAGGTACAGGAAGCGCTGATCAAATCTATGGAATTGAAATAGATAAGGCAGGTTTTGTGTATGTAATGGGAACATCTGAAGGAAATATGCCCGTCATCAATGCGAATTACTCAGTAAACCGGGCGAAGCAATTTATTTCCAAACTTCAACCTGATTTAAGTGACTTTGTTTATTCGACCGTTTTTGGTTCACCAAACGCACCCGGGCCAAATATTTCTCCTACAGCCTTTCTGGTGGATCGTTGTGAAAATGTGTATGTGTCAGGCTGGGGCGGCAAAGCGAATAATTCTTTTTCGCGCAATAGCACTACTCTTGGAATGCCCACAACACCCGGAGCGATCAAACCTGTTTCTGATCCTACAGGAAGCGATTTTTATTTATTCGTTTTGAAAAAGAATGCTGATAGCCAGTTGTATGGAACTTTCTTTGGCCAGGATGATACCAAATCTTTTGGTGATCATGTGGACGGAGGTACCAGCCGTTTTGATAGAAACGGAGTTGTCTATCAGGCTATTTGTGCCAATTGCGGAAACAATGTTCCGTTTCCAGGTAATCCGGGAGTATGGTCTCCAAATAATATGGCCTCTCCAACAACGGGTGGCGCATGTAACCTCGGTATGCTTAAAATTGAAATGGATTTCACCGGCGTAAAATCAGCTATTCAATCCTCTATTGACGGAGTGCCAAATGATTCAATTGGTTGTGCCCCTTTAACCGTTCAGTTCAAAGACACATTAGGTTTAGGGAAAAGATATTACTGGGATTTTGGGGATGGAACCGGGGATACTACTGTTATACCTTCCAGTGAGCATCTCTTTCCAAATGTAGGAAACTACCGCGTTCGGCTGGTAACTATTGACAGCGCTACCTGCAATGTTTCGGATACATCTTATCTTAATATCAAAGTAGGAGATAATAAACTTAATCTTGATTTTCTTGCTGAAAAATTAGCTCCCTGTACAAATCTGGCTTATCAGTTCTCAAATACATCTGTGCCCTCATACGGAGGATTCAGGCCGAATACATTTACCTGGAATTTTGGCGATGGAACTCCGCCCGTAACACAATCCTTTGCACCTTCTGTAACCCATTCATATGCGGGTCCGGGAACGTACGACGTGAAATTGACGGTAAATGATGATGCCTTCTGTAATTCTCCGGAGGATACAATAAAATCTATCCGGATTTCACCGGAAGTGAAATCGATTTTTACTACACCTCCTTCAGGTTGTGTTCCATATACAGCAAAATTTGTAAATAATTCTTTGGGTGGTTTGCGTTTTGAATGGGATTTTGGTGACGGAACTGTTTCAAGTGACGTAACACCTGTTCATTTATATTCCAACCCCGGAACTTATACCATCCGGTTAATGGCATTTGATTCTACATCGTGCAATTTGCAGGATGAATCTTTTATGACCATTAAAGTGAGTCCTAATCCAACTGCTTCATTTTTATATTCTCCTTTACAACCGGTAGAGAATACAGTGACAAATTTTTCAAACAAATCACTTGGAGCTACTTCTTATTTGTGGTCTTTTGGTGACGGTGATTCAAGTAATCTTGCAAACCCATCTCATTTTTTCCCGGCTACAGGCATATTTAATGTTTGCCTGACTGCTAAAAATGATGCTGGTTGTTTAGACACTTCCTGCGCAGAAATTAAATCATTGATCGTCCCTTTGTTGGCTGTTCCTACTGCATTTACGCCCGGTGTTGCAGGGTCAAACAGTATTATAAAAGTGGAAGGATTCGGGATCCAACAAATGACCTGGACAATTTATAACCGGTGGGGACAAAAAGTATTTGAGACCAATAGCCGAAAAATGGGTTGGGATGGGAAATACAAAGGAAAATTACAACCGGTAGATGTATATACCTATACCCTGGATGTTACATTTAGTGACGGAACAAAAGCGAAGAAGACCGGAGATATTACCTTAATCCGATAAATTAATTTTTATGGCATCTAAATTTAAATATTTTTTTATTGTTTTTGTATCCACGCTTGTCGTGCCTGTTGCCTATTCACAGGACTTGCATTTTTCTCAATTCTTTAATAATCCTTTACTCACAAACCCCGCTAACACAGGATTTATTCCTGATGCAGATTACAGATTGGGTGCATCTTACCGGAACCAATATTCCAGTATTATGGCCTTGCCATATAAAACGATGAGCATATACGGAGATGCCCAGGTATTTAGAAATAAAATTGAAAATGGTTGGCTTGGACTGGGCGGAGTTGTTTTACGGGATGTTGTAGGTACAGGTAGTTTAACGTCAACTAAAATTTACGGATCGGTTGCTTATCATCAAATGCTGGGATTAAGCAGTTTGCTGACAGCCGGTTTTAATTTAGGTTGGGCCAATAAGCGGATCGATCAAAGTAAACTGACTTTTCCGGATCAGTTTGATGGGAAATTTTTTGATGGAACATTGCCTACTTCTACACAATTATTAAATAATAGTATTAGCTATTTTGACATGCAGGCAGGAATCAATTACGCTTATTTTCCGACGGAGGACATTTATGTAAATGCAGGTTATTCAATTCATCATGTAAACAGGCCGAAGGAAACTTTTTTTGAAGATAATGGCACTAATGCGATTGAAATGAGGCATATCGGTTTTCTGAACGGTATTTTTAAATTGAATGAAAATGTAATTATAAATCCCAATGCATTTTATACCACTCAGGCTAAATCAAGCGAATTGGTTGTTGGACTAAATGGTGCATACAACCTCTCCGGTGATGGAGATAAAGTATTAATAGGTGGTCTCTATTATAGATATGGTGATGCAGTTGTTCCGATGGTTGGCCTGGAAATAAGTAATATCCGTTTCACGTTCAGCTATGATGTGACGATGTCTTCTTTAAAGAATTTCAATCATTCCCTGGGAGCCTCAGAATTCAATGTTATGAAAAAGGGATTTTATAATGAATATTTCGG
>JBBSUB010000193.1:0-8617 GCA_038235345.1 Chitinophagales bacterium | reverse complement strand
CTCAAAATTCGTGTTTAAAACTATTTTACATTCGTGTAATTTGTGCCTATAATTCGTGTTTAAAATTATTTCTCATTCGAATTATATCCAAAAATTTCCGTCTAATCCGCGGAAGTTTTTGTAGGGACAGGCCGTGACCTGTCCTGCCGGCGATTCAAAAAGCAAAAAGTTTATTTCAAACTAGATTTTTAGTATTGGGAGCTTTTAATAGATCATCGTTAAGGTATCAGGTGTCAGGTATCAGATGTCAGGTTTTAGGTAAAGCTGCACCTTTTGAAAATTCGTGTAATTCGTGCTCAAAATTCGTGTTTAAAACTATTTCTCATTCGTGCAGTTTGGGCTTGAAATTCGTGTTTAAAATCTCTCCGCCAACTTTAACGAATTAAACCTCCTCCAAGCATGATACTTGTTGTAGATTCATAGTATGATAAAAATGCTTTTTCTTCTTTTATTACTACCGGCATTTCTCATTGCCCAGCCTAACAGGAATTATAAAAACCTGGTAATGGAAGGTGGTGGCGTTCGCGGACTGGCCTATCCAGGTGCTTTGCAGGTATTGGAAGAACAAGGTATTTTAGATAGTATCCATAATGTAGCCGGCTCTTCGGCGGGAGCTATCGCCGGCATTATGGTGGCGTTGAATTACTCTTCACACGAGATTGACTCGGTACTTCATTCTATTAAAATTCAGGAATTTAATGATGGACGATTCTTTATCGGAAAGATCAAAAGAGTTACGAAAGAATATGGAATTTATAAAGGTGTAAAGTTATCAGATTGGATTGGCAATATCATCCAATATAAAACGGGCCATGCTGATATCACCTTCAAGGATTTACATGAACTCCATTTAAAAGATCCGGGGTTTAAAAACTTTTATTGCACCGGCACCAATATCAGCAAACAGGAACTGGAAATATTTTCCTGGGAAAATTGGCCGGATATGAAACTTAAAACAGCGGTTCACATCAGCAGTTGTATTCCATTTTACTTTGTACCGATTGCCATCGATAATCGCGGAAACGAAGTGGCAATTGAACAGGATTCTATAAAATACGATTTGTATGTTGATGGTGGCATGCTCTGTAATTATCCGATCAGCATCTTTGATTCCTGTAAGAACGGAGGCAATCCACTTGTATGTAATGATATCGTTTTTAACCCCCAAACCCTTGGACTCAAATTGGAAAGGGGTGCGCAAATAGAAGCTTTCGAACAAAATAAAACAGACCTGGCTCCGTATCGTATAGAAAACATGAAAGATTATTCTTCCGCTGTGATGAACCTTTTAGTAGAGACTGTCAACCGGCGGTCACCGGAACTGAAGAATGAAAAAGAACGCACAATTTATATTAGCTATGGAAACATCAGCGGCAAGCCAAGGAAGGTTTCCATAACGGAAAAGATGGAATTGTATAATAATGGGGTATCTGCCGCCAATAAGTTCTTTAAGATAAATTCCAGTACAGTTAGGTCCGGAAACTGACAGACCGATCATTAAATATTCTCTAAAAGCCATTCAAAATGGAGGTTTATTTTAGGCGCATTGTAATATAAAACCGGGCCCTTCCTACGATTGATCAAACGGCATAATTAAGCATTATTAGAATAATCACTCACCTTGCTTAATGCAGCCAGTATAATCTACAGCACTCTTCATTTTAAATTGAAGAGCATTTTTCAATATTTCTCATCCCTCAAAAGTTTACCTTTGATGCTCATAAACCAAATTAAGGTTATTTTTTTATACCATTTTTTATGATGAATCAGCAATTATCTGAACAGGAAACGATCCGCAGAGAAAAATTACAGGAATTTAATAAATTGGGTATCGATCCTTATCCGGCGGAACAATATCCCGTCAATACCAACTCAACCTATATTAAAAACAATTATAAAGGCGAGGAAAATAAAGACCAGTTTACAGATGTATGCCTGGCAGGAAGGATATTAAGTATCCGCGATATGGGAAAAGCTTCCTTCGCAGTTTTGCAGGATGGAGCAGGTAAGATCCAGATTTATGTGCGGAAAGATGATGTTTCAGTTGGAGACGATAAGAGCATGTATGATATAGTCTGGAAAAAATTATTGGATATTGGTGATATCATTGGTGTAAAGGGATATGTATTTACAACGAAAACCGGGGAAACATCCATTCACGTTACTTCCTTCACCGTTCTTTCAAAAGCCTTGCGTCCATTACCCATTGTAAAAGAAAAAGATGGAGAAGCATTTGATGTAGTGACTGATCCGGAATTCCGCTATCGGCAGCGCTATGCTGACCTGATTGTGAATCCACAGGTGAAAGAGGTGTTTGTGAAACGTACCAAAATGATTAATGCGATCCGGACATACTTAAACGACCAGGGAGCATTAGAAGTAGATACGCCTGTTTTGCAAAATATTCCCGGCGGTGCAGCAGCGCGTCCTTTTAAAACGCACCATAATGCATTAGATGTTCCGTTTTATTTGCGTATCGCCAATGAATTATACCTGAAAAGATTGATCGTTGGAGGATTTGAATGGGTGTATGAGTTTAGCCGCAACTTCCGCAATGAAGGGATGGACCGCACACATAATCCTGAATTCACCGTCTTGGAATTTTATGTTGCCTACAAAGATTATATCTGGATGATGGAAACCACAGAACAATTACTGGAACAAACAGCCATGGCTGTAAATGGAACAACATTAGTTCATTCTGATGGAAAAGAAATAGATATGAAAGCGCCGTATAAGAAAATTACCATGTACGATGCTATCAAAGAACATACTGGTTTCGATATCAGCGAAAAGGATGAAGAGGGATTGAGAGAGGTTTGTCAACAGTTAGGCATACACGTAGATAAAACGATGGGAAAAGGAAAATTAATTGATGAACTTTTTTCTGAAAAATGTGAAGAGCATTATATACAACCAACGTTTATTACAGATTACCCGGTAGAAATGAGCCCTCTAACCAAAAAGCACCGCAGCAAGCCTGGTCTTGTAGAACGATTTGAACTCATAATCAATGGTAAAGAAATCGCGAATGCCTATAGTGAATTAAACGATCCGATCGAACAAAGGAGCCGCTTTGAAGAGCAATTGAAACTGATGGAGCGTGGCGATGATGAGGCGATGTTTATAGATCATGATTTTTTACGCGCCCTGGAATATGGTATGCCTCCTTGCAGCGGGATTGGTTTTGGAATAGACCGCCTCGTAATGTTACTGACCAATCAGCACTCTATCCAGGATGTATTATTCTTTCCACAAATGAGGCCCGAAAAACAATTTGACACACAATCGGAAAAACCGGATTCGTCAGAAAAGAAATAAGTATTGCGGCAATATAAAACCGGTTAATGCTTTGAATCGTATAAGAAAAAATATCTGTTTCGTTTAACAAGAAAAATTACTATGCTTGAATGGACCGAAATATTGACCCGGCTTTTGCTTGCTTGTTTATTCGGTGGGCTGGTAGGTCTGGAACGCGAACGAAAAAACTGGGCTGCAGGAATGCGTACACACATGATCGTGTGCCTTGGAGCTGCTTTAATGATGATCGTTTCCTCCTTTGGATTTTCAGATATTTTAGGAACAAAAAATGTAATGCTTGACCCCTCAAGGATTGCTGCACAGGTAGTGAGCGGTATTGGTTTTATTGGGGCCGGCACCATATTATTTAACCAGGGAGTGAATACTATTCGCGGACTTACTACAGCGGCGGGACTGTGGACAGTTGCCGGAATAGGTCTTGCCACCGGCGGAGGAATGTACATTGCCGCCAGCATCGCAACTGTATTATCGCTGATTATTCTCTGGGCCATTCAACCACTGGAAAGATATTATGCACAACGGTTTAAACTGCGCACAATAAAGATTACCACTACCACCGAAGCTCACGTTACCGATATCATTCAAAAATTAGAAATGATCAAAGGCACAACCTTCGTGGATTTCACCATGACAAAATCCCATGATAATTATACACTTCAATTAAAATATGAAGAAGCTGATATTTCCAAACTCAATGAGATCATCAAAGAATTGCAAAAGGATGTGGAGGTGAAGGAGGTGTATTGGGTGAAATAGTTTGGAGTTTGGGGTTTTTAGTTTGAAGTTTGTTCAAAGTTCAAAGTTCGTAGTTCATAGTTCATAGTTCGTAGTTCGTAGTTCATAGTTTCATAGTTCGTGGTTCATAGTTTCGTAGTTCATAGTTCGTGGTTCATAGTTCGTAGTTTCATGCTGCGGTATTCTTTATCTTTTTGGGATTGCCTGTGGGAAGTTTGCTTTTGAACGGGTTAGGCCGGAGCGATTGTTTGGGTCAGGTCGGTACCGTAGGTCAGACCGGCTAGCTTTCGATGTTCAATGCACTTTTTACACCAAACTGTGGTTCACAACGCGAGAGTGTTCCGACCCGGTTCACTATTCGATCGGAGCGCTTGTTTGGGTCAGGTCGGTACCGTAGGTCAGACCGGCTAGCTTTCGATGTTCAAGCACTTTTTACACCAAACTATGGTTCACACCGCGAGAGCGTTCCGACCCGGTTCACTCTTCGATCGGAGCGCTTGTTTGGGTCAGGTCGGTACCGTTGGTCAGACCGGCTAGCTTTCGATGTTCAAGCACTTTTTACACCAAACTGTGGTTCACAACGCGAGAGCGTTCCGACCCGGTTCACGCTTCGGTCGGAGCGCTTGTTTGATCCTTCAGCCTTTTTTTTTCTCAATATAAACTACGGGTTGAGTACTTACTTCGTATTTTAAAGCCGCTCACTTACCAGTAAAGATTATCCTGTAGCTCTTTAAAAATGAAAATCAATGAAAAAATTATTTATTTTTTCACCAAACTTCGATTCTTTAGGGTTATAGAAAATAAATCCTTTGAGAGGTGACCATATAATAGAAAGTCATAAACTCTATCTTTTAGTGCATGATAAAATATAATAAACGGATGGTGCCAACGTACAAATAATAAACCTATATTTGATTTGCAAATTTTGAATCCATCAGTATATCAAAATGAGAATAAAGAACCTCTCTCTCTGTTTAATTCCCGTGCTTTTTTCTTTAAGTATTTTTGCTCAATCCATTGATAAAAATTTCTCAGCAAATAATTTGAACACCTATTATAACCATCAAATAGGTAAATCGGCCATTCTATATTCAGGAACGGCTTATATAACCCTGCGAATTCCCATGGAAGGAAGTCCCTTTCTTGGCAGTGATACACTTACTTTAGGATGGATGAGTTACGATGGACAATACTATAAAGATGTATTATTACAATGGGATGTTTTTCAAAATTATGTACTTACGCAATCACTGATAAGTAATGCAAAATTGATATTACGGAATGACTTAATTGATAGCTTTTCTTTTGCAGGCCACCTGGTAAAATTCATGCCCCGGGACAAAGAGAATAATCTTATGAATGAAGGATTATATGATATTTTATATGCAGGGTCTACAAGTTTAATGGCCAGAAGAAAAAAAGTGAACAAGGAGAGACTTGATACTAATAAACCGATTTATCAGATATCAGACAAAAATAGCTATTATATCAAAAAGAAGGGAATTTACTACCAGGTAAGCAATAAAAAAGACCTGGCTGATTTGTTTGCTAAAGACCTGGCTGAAATCAAAAAAGCAGTGAGAAGAAACAAATTAAAATGGAAAAAAGATTTTGAGCAGGTACTTATGATTGCTGTTGCCCACTATGATAAAGCCAATACTATAAAATGAGCGGAAAATTAATTTTGTTCTCCTTGCTAACCCTCCTGAATTCCTTTGTTCTTGCCCAGGACAATAACTTGATTTCAGGTCATTTTTCAAATACTGGTTTTGACGAATTTGTTACAAGGGTAGAAGCACAAACCAATTATACATTTTATTACGACCGTGCCGGACTTGATAGCTTTAGAGTGACCCTTGAAGTTAAGAATGCTTTTCTTCCATCCCTGCTTTTTAACCTTTTTAAGCAAACGGATCTTGAGTTTAGCGTTGACCGTAAAAATAATGTATTTATTACCCGTACGGCACCAATTCAGCTTAATTTACCTGAAGGGTTTTTCCGGGGCCAAACGATTGTAAAGGCAGAGAGTAAAAAGCCCGCTATAAATGAAGAAGGAATTCCGGTGAATAGAAATCCGGTACCGGCGGCAATGGAAAATAAAGTATTTGAAATAGGCACGCCCGGAAGTGTCCAAACCGGGAACCGGGTGAATGTTTCCGGATATATCAAAAGTGCAGAAAACGGAGAAGAATTATCGGGCGTTTCTGTAAATGTGGAGGGCACGAAAATACAGGTAATGACCGATCAGTTTGGTTATTATTCATTATTCCTCCCGGCCGGAAGGCATGTGATCAATTTCTCCTACATGGGCGCTTTTGATACCCGCCGGCAAGTGATTTTATATTCTGAAGGTCGTCTAAATGTAGATATGCTCAATAAAATAGTCCAACTCAAAGAGGTAGTAATCGAACCGGAAAAGGAAAGAAATATTCGTAGTACTGTTATGGGAATGGATAAATTGAATATTGCAAGTCTCCGGCAAATTCCGGCAGTCATGGGCGAAATTGATGTATTGAGAGTCATACAAAATCTGCCTGGCGTAAAAACGGTCGGTGAAGCTTCCACCGGTCTGAATATACGCGGCGGGGCCACAGACCAAAACCTCATTTTGTTCAATGACCTCAACATCTATAATCCTACGCATTTATTTGGATTCTTTTCAGCCATTAATCCCGACGTAATTAAGGATGTGAATTTGTATAAGAGTAGTATTCCGGCTAAATATGGCGGCAGGATTTCCAGCGTGCTCGATATCATTTCACTGGATGGCAACGATAAAAAGCTTAGCGGATCGGCCGGAATCGGCCTATTGACCAGTCAGATCGCGCTTAACGGCCCCCTGGTGAAAGAGAAGACTACGTTTGTGATTGGTGCCAGATCTACCTACTCCGACTGGCTTTTGAAATTGCTGCCGAATGATTATAAAAATAGCAGTGCTTCATTTTATGATGTAACTCTCCACCTCAGCCATAAAATAAATAAAAAGAATCAACTGTATTTGAACGGGTATTACAGTCGGGATAAATTTTCCATGGACGCATACACGCGCTATCAATATCAAAACCTGAACGCCAATATCAAGTGGAAACATAGTTTCAATTCCAGGTTTTATAGTGTGTTCCTGGCAGGGTTTGATGATTACTCCTACGAAACCAAGGATAGTACTTACCCACCGCAGGCGTATATATTAAACTATAGAATGACGCAATTTAAAACCAAAATGGATTTTAATTATTTTCTGAGCAACAGGCATACGTTAAGTTTTGGTGCTTCTTCCCAATTATATAAGATCGTACCAGGCAGCATTTCTCCCTGGGATAATTCTTTGCGCCTGGCAGATACGCTGCAAAAAGAACAAGCCCTGGAAAGTGCGCTCTATGCGTCAGACCAATTCAACATATCAGAAAAATGGAGCCTGGAAACAGGTGTCAGACTGAATATATATAATTATTTAGGGCCCAAAACGATCTTTACCTATTTGCCGGGGTCGTCGTTTTTAACTGAAAACATTAATGGAACCAGGATTTATGGAAAAGGAAAGCTGATCAATACAAAGGTACTTCCGGATTATAGGGTGGGAATGCGCTATATGGTTACCCCCAAAACCTCCCTGAAGGCTTCCTTCAATACTTTAAACCAGTTTATACATCAAATATCCAACACGACGGCTATTACGCCGACAGATATTTGGAAATTAAGTGATGCCTACCTGCATCCGCAAGGAGGAACCCAGGTTTCTTTAGGGGTATACCGGAATTTCAAAAACAATACCATTGAAACTTCGGTGGAAGTATATTACAAATGGATCAGGAATTACCTGGATTATAAAAGTGGTGCCAGTCTGTTAATGAATCCTCATTTAGAAACGGAGGTATTCAAGACGAAAGGCAAAGCTTATGGTGCTGAATTATTAGTGAAAAAAACGACCGGGAAATTAAACGGCTGGGTGAGTTATACCTGGTCAAGAGCTTTTTTAAAACAGGATGATCCGCTGGCAGGAGAAATGATTAATGAAGGGAAATATTACCCTTCAAATTTCGACCAACCCCACAGCGTGGCAGTCATTGGAAATTATAAATTTTCCCACCGTTTCAGTGTATCCTTAAATGTAAATTATAGCACAGGCAGGCCAATAACCTTACCAATAGGTCTTTTTAATTACGAGGGCTCGCCCCGATTGTTATATTCAAACAGGAATGAATACAGAATACCCGATTATTTCAGAACCGATCTATCTATCAACGTTGAGGGCAATCATAAAGTGCACCAATTGACTCATAACCATTGGACACTCGGGGTGTACAATGCCACTGCCCGGAAAAATGCCTATTCAATCTATTTTCTTACTTCGCAAGGCAGGGTAAAGGGTTATAAGCTTTCTATTTTTGGTACCGCCATCCCGTATTTGACCTATAATATTCGATTTTAAAATGAAAACAGGACAAAAAGTAATCACGCTCATAGTAGGTCTGCTGTTCTTAGCAGCCTGCAAAGACGAATATTTCCCCACGATCAAAGAACTTGATAAAGACATCCTGGTGGTGGAAGGCTATATAGACGG
>JBBSUB010000192.1:0-8666 GCA_038235345.1 Chitinophagales bacterium | reverse complement strand
AATTATAAAATCTGAACTCAGGCTAATTCCTGAGCTCAGATTTTGAAATTTATTTCTTTGCTTTTGGTGCTGCTTTTTTTGCTGCTGCAACTGGCTTAGCTGTTTTAGCTGCAGTCGCTTTAGGAGCGGCGGCTTTTACAGTTTTATCTGTTGTTGCTTTTGCTGCTGGTGCTTTTGTTGCAGTTGGTTTTGCAGGAGCTGCTTTCTTAGCAGGTTGTGCAACAACAGTTTCAACTTTTGCAGCTACGGGAGTTTTTGCTTTTACTTCTTTTGCAGGTGTAGCTTTTGCAGGCGCTACTTTTTTAGTTTCTTCTGTTTTAGAAACAGGAACAGTAATCACACAATTATCAACGTGCAATCCATTAACTCCGGTATAGCTTTGAGCGTTGTAGTCATTTACCCAACGCCCATCATTCAATAAAAAACGATAGTGATATGTCTTTCCTTCTTCCAACTTTGCAACGGTCTTGTAAGAACCATCTTTTTGTTTTTCTAACTTAACGGCAGTCTCTGGATTCCAATTATTAAAATCGCCCAATAAAAATGCTTCTGATGCACCTTCCAATGCTTCTGCAGGTAATGTAAATGTGATATTCTTTGTCATAATGTAAATTTTTCTGTTTTAATAAAGAGCAAATTATTTGCCATGAATTTCCCAGGGAAAAATCCCCTTTTTAATTTAGTAACAATTCTCTCCTTTTATTTAATATAATTAATCGTGTATTTAAACAATCAAATCACTCCGGATAATCAGTAAGAATCGCTCCCATAATTGTTAAGAACGGCGCGAAACTAAAAATTAATTTTTTACCACATCTGTTTTTTTGGTTTTATTAACTTTTTAATAGTTTTATTTTTTTTTCAATAAGCAATTTTCATCATCTCCTTTATAGGTAAATTCATGATTAAATCTATTCCAATATGAAACTATTCAAATGGTGTAATAGTTAAGAATTTCAGGTTAAAGAAAGAATATATCCATTATTTGAATGATTCGCAAATCCCTGTAAATCCTTTTCTCTAAAAAACGGAGAACCCATATCTTTGCAGCCCTTTAAAAAATAATAAAAATGTATAGAACCCATACCTGTGGAGAATTAAGAATGACGGATATAAACAAAAGTGTGACCCTTGCCGGATGGGTACAAACCATTCGAAAATTTGGAAGCATCACATTTATAGATTTGAGAGACAGGTACGGGATAACGCAATTATTATTAAATGAAAAACTTACCACTGAATTAGATAAAAATCCGTTAGGCAGGGAATTCGTGATACAGGTAAAAGGCAATGTAAACGAACGCAGCAATAAAAATTTGAATATTCCAACAGGAGAAGTGGAAATATTGGTTGAAGAAATAAGGATTTTAAATAAATCTGCCGTTCCACCATTTACAATACAGGATGATACAGATGGCGGCGATGATATCCGGATGAAATATCGCTTTTTGGATCTGAGAAGAAATGCTGTAAAGAAAAATCTGGAGATCAGGTATGCTGTCAATCGTGCCACAAGAAACTATCTGCATGAGAATAATTTCATGGATATTGAAACACCTTTTTTAATTAAATCTACTCCGGAAGGAGCTCGGGATTTTGTGGTGCCAAGCCGCATGAATGCAGGAGAATTTTATGCACTGCCCCAATCCCCACAAACTTTTAAGCAATTGCTGATGGTGAGCGGATTCGACCGCTATTATCAGATCGTAAAATGTTTCCGGGACGAGGATTTACGGGCCGACAGGCAACCTGAATTTACACAGATCGATTGCGAAATGTCTTTTGTAGAGCAGGAGGATATTTTGAACATGTTCGAAGGCCTGATAAAATTCATTTTTAAAGAAGTAAAGAACATCGATTATACAGAGAAGGTAGAGAGAATGACCTGGGAAAATGCCATGTGGAATTATGGTAATGATAAACCGGATATCCGTTTTGGAATGCAGGTTAAAAATCTAAAATCCGAAAACAAAGTTTACCTTGAAACACTTAACGGAAGCGAATTTGGCGTATTTAATGAAGCAGAAACATTGGTCGCGATCTCTGTTCCGGGATGCAGTGAATACACCAGGAAACAAACAGATGAATTGGTGGAATGGGTGAAGCGCCCTCAAATAGGTATGCGTGGTCTTGCCTTCATTAAAGTAAATTCTGACGGAACTTATAAAAGCAGTTTTGATAAATTTTTCACTCCGGAACAACTGGCAGAATTTGGTAACTTTTGTGATTCAAAACCAGGTGATCTGATTTTAATTTTAGCAGGAAAAGAAGAACGTACACGAAAAGCTATCAGCGACCTTCGTTTATACATGGGCGAGAGATTAGGTTTACGTAAACCAAATGAATATAAACTCCTTTGGGTGACTGACTTCCCGCTGTTTGAATACGATGAAGAGGGAAACCGTTGGGTAGCGCGCCATCATCCATTTACCTCTCCGAAGCCGGAGGATATTGAGATCATGATCAACAACAATCCACTCATTGAAAACGCTGAAAAATACCTGGAGCATCCTTATTCAAAAATTAAGGCGAATGCTTACGACATGGTATTAAACGGAAATGAAATTGGCGGTGGTTCAATCAGGATCTATCAAAGAGAATTACAGGAAAAAATGTTTGCCGCCCTGGGTATGAGCAAAGAAGAATCACAGCATAAGTTTGGATTTTTATTAGGTGCCTTTGAATATGGCGCACCTCCACATGGTGGAATCGCTTTTGGCTTCGACAGGCTTTGCGCTCTTCTTGGTGGCAGCGAATCTATCCGTGATTTTATTGCTTTTCCTAAAAATAACAGTGGCAGGGATACAATGATCGATGCGCCTTCTACTATTGATGAAAAACAATTGGTGGAATTGCAAATAAAGTTAAATTTGGAAAAATAGGTTGAATACCTGCGGCGTTGAATATTGCATGTTGAATGCTTCGCGTTGAATACCTTCGGTGGTGAATGCTACACGTTAAACTTAACTTCAAACTACAAACTACAAACTTCAAACTTGCCTCTTGACCCTCCACGAAGAAAAAACTTTTGAAAAAATAAATTATTCCGATAAGAAACTTTCTGACAGGGAGTTTATTAACTGCGCATTTGTCGGTTGTAATTTCCAAAAGAGTGATTTGCGTAATAATGATTTTATGGACTGCACTTTTCATGGGTGCAATTTTTCGTTGGCAACTTTGTATGGCACGCGAATCAAAAATGCAAAGTTCATCGATTGTAAAATGATGGGCATAGATTTCAGCAAGTGTAACGCCTTTTTATTTTCAGTGTCTTTCGAAAATTGCCATTTGGATTATTGTTCCTTTTTTCAGCTCAAAATGAAAAAGACATCTTTCCTGAACTGTTCCATCAGAGATGTGGATTTTGCAGAAACGGATTTATCCATGTCCCTATTTAATAATTGTGATCTATTAAATACTTCTTTTATGCGAAGTATTTTGGAAAAAACCGATTTCCGGACAGCAACCAATTATTCATTTGATCCGGAGCAAAACAAGATAAAAAAAGCGAAGTTTTCTTTACCGGGTGTTATTGGATTACTCAGCAAATACCCGATAGATATTGAGAACTGATAAAAGTCCTACAAATCAGAATGAGCTAAAAGCAATTTTCGCTTATAAAAATTCCTTCTCAACTCACTTCAGCAGAACATTCAGGCCTAATAGAAACTCTTTTTAAATAAAACGTTATATCCTTCGTTTAAAAATATTAAAAAACGATGCAATTATGTAACTTTGCAACCCTGTCAATTTGGCTAAACATGTAGTTAAGCATCATATTTGACAATTCATGGTTCTTAAATAACTTAACCTAATAATTTTATGGCTGGTTTTCTTTCAATACTATTTGGTGGAAATAAAAGTGAAAAAGATGTCAAGGTCATTAAACCTTATATCGCTAAAATTAATTCCTTTTATGAACAATATCAATCAATTACAAATGACGAACTTCGAAATAAAACGAACGAATTCCGTCAACGCATAAAGGAATATCTTTCAGAAATAGACAGTGAAATAGAAAAAAGAAAACAAGAGGCAGAACTCTTGGATTCAGCGGATATTTCCGGGCGTGATGCAATCTATCAGGGTATTGATGCCATGCTTAAGGACCGTGATAAAAAACAGGAAGTCGTCTTGTTGGAAATCCTCCCGGAAGCTTTTGCAGTAGTAAAAGAAACTGCCCGCAGATTTAAAGAAAATGAAGAAATAATCAGTGCTGCCTCACAGCTCGATAGAGATTTAAGTGTTACCAAGAAATATATCACCATTGATGGAGAAAAAGCCATTTACAAAAACAAATGGCCTGCAGGCGGAAATGAGATCACTTGGAACATGCTACACTACGATGTACAGTTGATTGGTGGGATCGTTTTACACCAGGGAAAAATTGCCGAAATGGCCACGGGTGAAGGTAAAACCTTAGTTTCTACCCTACCCGCTTATTTGAATGCCTTACCTGGTCATGGAGTTCATATTGTAACGGTGAACGATTACCTGGCGCGTAGGGATAGCGAATGGAACGGAACTATTTTTGAATGGCTTGGTCTTACAGTAGATTGTATTGACAAACATCAGCCAAATAGTGAAGAGCGCCGTAAAGCCTATATGTCTGACATTATTTACGGAACAAATAACGAATTTGGTTTTGATTATCTAAGAGATAATATGGTGCATTCACCGGAAGAAATGGTGCAAAAAAAGCATCACTTTGCCATGGTGGATGAGGTGGATAGTGTGTTGATTGATGATGCGCGTACACCATTGATCATTTCCGGGCCAATTCCAAGAGGAGATACACAGGAATTTGATCAATTGAAACCAAGGATTGAAAAAATTCTTGATGCACAAAAAAAAGTAACCAGCCAATTCCTGGTAGAAGCAAAAAAGAAAATTGCAGAGGGAAATGATGACGTGAAAGATGGTGGCCTTGCTTTATTTCGTTCACATAGAGGTCTTCCAAAAAACAACGCACTCATTAAATATTTGAGTGAGCCGGGTATGAAGGTAAAACTTCAAAAAACAGAGAATCATTATTTGGGTGAACAGCAGAAACACATGCCTATCGTAGATCAGGAATTGTATTTCGTGATTGATGAAAAGAATAATTCTGTTCAGTTAACTGATAAAGGAATTACATTGATTACCGGTTCAGGAGAAGATCCTGAATTCTTCATCATGCCTGATATCGGGGTTAAATTAGCCGAAATTGAAAAAAGTACCGCTTCAGTAGAAGATAAACTGGAACAAAAAGAATTGCTGCTGAATGATTATTCTATTAAAGCAGAAAGAATTCACACGATCACACAATTATTAAAAGCCTATACCCTCTTCGAAAAAGACGATGAATACGTGGTGATAGACGGCCAGGTAAAAATCGTAGATGAGCAAACCGGTCGTATCATGGAAGGACGCCGGTATTCTGACGGATTACACCAGGCCATTGAAGCAAAAGAAAATGTGAAGATCGAAAGTGCTACTCAAACGTACGCGACTATTACCTTACAGAATTATTTCAGGATGTATCATAAGCTTGCCGGCATGACCGGTACGGCTGAAACAGAAGCTGCGGAGTTCTGGGATATTTACAAATTGGATGTGGTTTCCATTCCGACAAACGTACCTGTTGTAAGAGATGATGAGCAGGATATGGTGTTTAAAACAAAGCGTGAAAAGTACAAGGCCGTAATAGATGAGGTGGAAAAAATGCGTAGCGAAGGAAGGCCAATTCTTGTAGGTACTACATCGGTGGAAGTGAGTGAATTACTTAGCCGGATGATGAAACAAAATGGTGTTCCACATAATGTATTGAACGCGAAACAACACGCAAAGGAAGCACAGGTAGTATTGGAGGCTGGCCTTCCCGGTGCAGTAACTATTGCAACCAACATGGCTGGTCGTGGTACAGATATCAAACTTGGGCCTGGTGTAAAAGAGGCTGGCGGTTTGGCTATTCTTGGTACTGAAAGACATGAAAGTCGTCGTGTGGACAGGCAGTTACGCGGTAGAGCAGGAAGACAGGGAGATCCCGGATCATCCAAATTCTTTGTGTCGCTGGAAGATGACCTGATGAGGATGTTTGGAAGTGAGCGTATCGCGTCACTAATGGATAGAATGGGGTATAAAGAAGGTGAAGTGATTCAGCATAGCATGATTTCAAAGAGTATCGAACGCGCCCAGAAAAAAGTAGAGGAAAATAACTTCGGTATCAGGAAAAGATTATTGGAATATGATGATGTAATGAATAAGCAGCGTACTGTTATTTACGGTAAGCGGAATCACGCCTTATTTGGAGATAGGCTTGCCTTAGATCTGGATAATGCATTTTATTCTGTTGCAGAAGGACTAATTATCTCGTTCAAAGAAATAGAGAATCACGAAGAATTTAAGCTTGCCGTGATCATGAATTTTGGAATTGACACAACCATTACCAAAGATGAATTAAATAAGGATCATGTAGATGCTCTTGCCAATAAATTGTATTACGAAGCAAAGGATAGTTACAACCACAGGAACAAAATGATGAACGAGCATACCTTGCCCGTCATCAAAAATATCCGCAAAGAACAAGGAAGTCATATCATCAATGTAGCTGTTCCGTTCACAGATGGTAAAAAGATTATGCAGGCAATTGCTAACCTGGATAAAACCATTGAAAGTAATGGAGCAGAGCTGACAAATGCCCTGGAACGCAGTATCACCCTTGCTTTGATCGATGATTCCTGGAAGGAACATTTACGCGCCATGGACGATTTAAGACATAGTGTTCAAACCGCAGGTTACGAACAAAAAGATCCGTTGGTCATTTATAAGATTGAAGCTTTTGGAGCCTTTAAACAAATGGATGACCAGGTAAATAAGGATATCGTAAGTTTCCTTACTCAATGTAAAATACCGGTAGAACAGAACCAGGAAAGTCGCATTACGGAAGAGCGTCAAAGAAAAACAGACATGAGTAAAATGCGCCAGCGCAGGGAAGAATTTGCCGGAGCAGGCGCAGGCGGACCGGAGTATATCTCCAGTGAGAATGAATACCACGATCCGTCAGAAAACATGAGACAGGAACCTATAAAAGTGGAACCAAAAATTGGCAGAAATGAACCATGTCCTTGCGGAAGCGGAAAGAAATTTAAAAACTGTCATGGAAAGGAATAATATTTATTTCCCTGCATAATTTTCATCATTGAATGAGTAAAAAAACCATCTTTTACAGATGGTTTTTTTGTGCCCGATATAAAATGGTCATGACGAATCATTTTCTAAAACATCTTTTCTGCATAGTTTTATCTCAGACCAGGAAAAAAAATACATCATAAATTGTCTAATAAATTAATCTAAAATAATTGTAAAATACATTTATATAGCCTAAATTTACCCTACCAAGATTTTCAATCAGCACGGATCATTCAAAGCTGAAGCTTTTTAGAATTCGCTTTCTTTTAAAATTTTACTATACCAAACATATAAATTACCAGCATTTAATCAAAAGCTTATTAAAATAAATCTACCTAAACATGAAATTTCTTTTTACCAAAACATTTTTGATTGGTTGCGTGATGGTTCTTCTCACTCTTGGGGTAAGGGCACAGTACACGGAAACTTTCGAATCACTAACACCCAACGTCAATACTTTCACCAGCAACGGGCAGGCATTTACCATGACCAACCCGTTTTCCATTTACAGTTCGCGCAACGGAATTGGATATGATGGCTCCAACCGTTTTGTTGATAATATTAATTCTACCGGTAAAAACCAGGCAAACACTATTTCCACCACAGATACAAAGTTATTTACAGTGCAGAATTTCTGGATATTTACCTCTATTGATGGAGGAAATAACCCATCAGCAAGTGGCTCTCTCATTATCACCGGCAAAATAAATGGCGTAGTCGTATTTACGATTACAAAAACGGTGGGATTTAATAGTTCATATGGATCGAACAATGGTTTTGCTAATGTGAATCTATCCACAGAAGGAGGAACAGATTATTCCATTGCATCTATAAATGAAATCAGTTTTCAATTACAGGGAGATTTTAATTATTTGGCTATTGATAATTTCACCTGGACTAAAGCCGCCATTTTACCCGTTACTGTCATTGATTTTTCAGGAAATTATCAATCCGGAAAAATTTCCCTCAACTGGAAAACTTCTTGTGAAAGTAATTCCTCCCATTTCCTAATAGAAAGAAGCAACGACGGCATGGTCTATAAGTCCATTGCCAGTGTGAAAGGTGCAGGGAATTGTTCTACGCTCACAAAATACCAGGCCTTCGATGAAACCCCGGTTGCAGGCAATAATTATTATAGGCTGGTTGCAGTAGATTTTGATGGAAAAAGAAAAAATCATGGAGTGGTGCTGATAAAAAACCAGGCAGGATATTTCTCAACAGGTGTTTACCCTAACCCTTCTTCAGGGAATTCAATTACATTAAAAGGAGAAAATAATCTTATGGGTAAATTGTATACCATCATTGATATGAGCGGCAAAGTACTGCAGAATGGAATTATTTCCGGAAGTAGCCAATCAATTAATATCTCTTCTTTTTCTAAAGGAAATTACATCCTTAAATTGAGTGACGGCCAGGCAATTCAGTGGATAAAAAATTAATCATTATTTGTAAATGAGGTAAAAGAGGCTGCTCCATAAAAAGCAGCCTCTTTTTTT
>JBBSUB010000191.1:0-8686 GCA_038235345.1 Chitinophagales bacterium | reverse complement strand
GCATTTACCGGCAAAGAAAAAGCCACAAAAGGAAACGGAATAAATGTTGGGTTTTGTGCAGTTGATTTCAGCGTTTATGCCGTAGTCTTTTGGGCAGGTGTGTGAGATGGCTGCCGTAAATATCTTTATGTAGTTGTCATTGAGATATATGATTTCTTGTCAGCCAGGGGCAAGTGTTAAACGGCTTTGTTGACTATGTAGTCCTGATCTATGTCTGAATCATTCCGCTTTTATTGTGATAAAGAACTAAAGTAAGATAAGTCAATTAAAGATTTTTATAACAATCCCACCTCCTAGAAAAATAAGTACGGTAACTGACTGAAATTGTCTCTTTTATAGAAAATTCTACTGAAGTAGTAAAAGATGTAAACAGGCTGTATGAAGATTCCCCTGCCGTGGTTCGCGGCACACGAAACACATTCTTTTAATTTAAGGGTTGTATTTTTTAGGATGGATCATTGCGTATTACATTTCGAATTCATGCACTGACTTTGGCAGTTGTTTCGTGTGCCACGAACCACAGCAACAAGTTTTTGATTCGTTTCCCAAAATGCACCTAACATATGACTGGTTTTTGATAAATAGCCGGGTTTCCTCGCTTATTTCATTGTTTGTAATATATTCGTAGATGCTCACTTTCAAAGAATATACTTAAGTGAGATCCAGGGTTAATAAAAATACATTTTAAGGAAATTAGGCAAATGAAATAAATCGGAAAGCAGGCATTGTTCTATTAGCAGAATAATGTATGTGGAGATAATAAATTGCATGTTTTTAAAACCGGAGAATTTTTTTTTATTAAAGCCAAAATTAATGTCATCCGGCGATTATTTTTTTAAATGTGGTACGTTTTTTATTATATTTCAAAAAAAAAACGATTATGAAAAGAGACGGTGCAAATCTCAGCCTTTGGCAAAATAGTATAGAAAACTATGTTCCCAATACATTCACTCAAAAAGATGTGTATGATGTAGTTGTTGTCGGTGGAGGCATATCAGGGGTAACGACAGTCCAGTTACTTCAAAGAAGTGGAATGAATTGTTTGTTGGCAGAAGCGCAATCTCTGGGCTTTGGGACTACTTCGGGAACCACAGCTCATTTGAACACCCTGGTAGAACTTTCCTATGCAGAGATGGAAAATAAATTTGGAGAAGAAAATTCAAAACTTCTTTTGAAAGCTACGCGGGAAGCCATTTCTTTTGTTGAAAATAATGTAACGGAATATGGTTTAGATTGTGATTTCAAACGCAGGCAGGGATACCTTTTCTCACAGACAGAAAAACAATCAGAAGAATTAGAAAATATCTTTGAAGCTTCTTTGCGGGCAGGTTGTGACGTAATGTATGTGGATGAAATTCCCGTTCCGGTTACCTTTGACAAAGCGTTGGAGTTTAATGATCAGGGTCAAATTCATCCCATTAAATACATATTTGCCCTGGCGAAACAATATGAACAAGCGGGAGGTCATATTTTGCATCAATGCAGGGTCACAAAAGTGGACAAAAAAGATACGAACTTACTGGAAATAGAAACCACAAAAGGAACAATTAAGGCGCGCAATTTAATTTATGCAACCCATATCCCCCCTGGCGTAAATCTGCTTCATTTTAGAAATGCTCCGTACCGAACTTATGCGATGGCATGTGTTCTTGAAAATGATGACTATCCTGAAAGTGTGGTGTATGATATGTATGATCCTTACCATTATTATCGTACGGCTGAAATTGATGGACAAAAATATTTAATTGCAGGGGGTAATGATCATAAAACAGGAGAAGAACCGAACACCGAACATTGTTTTACCGTACTGGAAGCGTATCTAAGAGATCATTTTTCCATTAAAGAAATTGCCTTTAAATGGTCATCCCAGTTCTTTGAACCAGTTGACGGCTTGCCTTATATTGGTCACCTGCCCGGGAATCCCGAAAATGTTTATGTTGCAACAGGCTATGGCGGCAATGGAATTACCTTCAGCCAGGTTGCCGCTCAACTTCTCACAGATATGATATTGGGAAAGGAAAATGAGTTTGAGAAACTTTTTCAACCTTCGAGAGTAAAACCCGTGGCTGGTTTTAGCAATTTTTTGAAGGATGCGGCAGATGTAGTGGGACATTTAATTTCTGCTCCTTTTGAAGGAGACAAGATAGAAGAAATTGCTGAAATAGGTGCTGACGAATCGCGCGTGATCACTTATGATAATAAGAAGTTGGCTATTTATAAAGATGTAAATGGGAAGATCTTTTCTCTCAATCCTGCCTGTACGCATATAAAATGCATGGTGGCTTTTAATAACACAGAAAAAGTTTGGGAATGCCCCTGCCATGGCTCACGTTTTTCCATTGATGGAGAAATGTTTACAGGTCCAGCCCGGAAGGATTTAGAAAAAATAGATTTGATTAACAGTACACTTTAAATTATTTAATTAAGATACAGTTCTATAGCATCAGTTGGAAAAAAAATCATGTTGAACTTTCACTATGATAGTAAATTATACAGAAAAAGGCTGGCAAATCGTAACTCAAAGAGCGCATGGAATACTTGCATCTCAGTTAGCATACCAATGGAGAAAATCAGAACAACCTGATCGTTGGATTGAGACTATTTTGGCTATAGCGGAACATGATGACGCAGAGGTGGAATTGGGTGGAGAGAACCTGATAACGGTTAATGGAGGCCCTTTAAATTTTGATATGAAGAAGTTCGATATTTCTCATTGTGAAAATTTGTCTGTGCTCACTATTTCAAAAAATAGATATATAGCATTGCTCACTTCTTTGCACATGGATTTTTTGTATCGTAAAGCTGCGGAAAACAATATCGAGGCAAAATCGTTCTTGAAAAATCAGGCCTTGCTCCGGAAGAAATGGATGCATGAATTGAAGCTTACTGAAAAGGAAGTATTACGCATTTATGACCTGGTAGAATGCTGCGATGCCTGTTCGCTTCTACTTTGCCAGGATTTAGTTCAGCCTGAAAATCGTAAACTTGAAATAAGTACAGGACCCGATAAAAAACGATATTCTCTTGTACAAACAGGTGAAGAAAAAATTACCATCACACCCTGGCCGTTTGAGGTTAGGAGATTCAAAATAAATTTTGAGTGGAGGTTGATCAAAAAGTTGCAATTTAAATCCTCCGCTGAATTCAGGGACGAATTCTTAAAAGCAGATGTAAGAGAGACCACATGGGAGGTAGCAGATGAAATAATACGAAAGCCAAAAAGCAAAGTATGAAGAGGTAAGTAACACCTTTCTTAGAATTTGACCTGCCTTTAGTTTGATTATGAAAATGAAAAAAAATATAAATTCAGATTATTAATTTTGTCAAAATTTAAAGTAAAGGTTATGGAATTTAAAACACCCACCCAGTTTCAGGCTGATCCCCTCCATGTGCTTGAAATTATCGGTAATGCTGATAAAGGGGGGATGGAAAATTATCTAAAATGTTTCATTGAAAATCTTCCCAAAAAGTTTGAGGTTACTTGCATATGTCCTTATGAGAGTGATTTTACGGCCACACTTCGCGAACTTGGTGTAAAAGATATTTATATAGCCCGTATAGAAGATGATCCTTATTGGAGATCTATTCAATTGGCAATGGAAGTTTGTAAACTAAAGAATATAGATGTCATACATGCACATATGCCTAAAGCTCATCTTCTCGCAGGTTTGGCCGGGAATTTATTAAATAAACCAGTAGTGGCTACCATCCATGGAATGGATATTACCGCCCATGAATTAGGTATTGCAAAAGCCGTGAATTCACATCTTATCACAAATAATCAGGAAGCATATATCCAGGCATTAGCCATGGGAATTCCGGTTAATCATTTACAAATAGTCCGGAATGGTATTGATGTTTCTAAATTTGATCAGAAAAATAGCGGTGAAAATTTTAGAAAAATGATTGGTGTTTCTTCTACCGCCACCCTGGTAGGATTTGTAGGTCGATTGGACTATGAAAAGGGACCAGATCAATTTCTTAAAGCAGCCAGTATGATCCACAATGAAAAACCAGCCGTGCATTTTGTAGTGGTAGGAGAGGGGGCAATGACGAAAGTTTTGGAAAAGCTCTGCCTGGATCTTAAATTGTCAGACCATGTGACTTTTTTAAAATGGCAGGAGGCAAACTGGACAATCTACCCTGCGCTTGATATACTTGCGCACACATCCCGGAGTGATGGAACTTCGCTGGTGTTATTAGAAGCGATGGCCTGTGGTATTCCCACAGTGGCTATCCGGGTAGGCGGCGTACCTGAAATAATAGAACATGGCACTACTGGTTTGCTATCAAATGATTGGGAAGGAGTTGCAGAGAATATCCTACATCTTTTGGAAAAGCCGCTGATAATGGAGAAAATGAAGAAAGCTGCAGTAAAAAGAATTAATACCCATTTTAATGTTCGAACAAATACAGAAAAGGTAGCCGCCATACTGGAAAATGTAGTAACAGAACACCAGTCAGGATTTCATTTTCCGGAGGTTTTATTAAAAGAAAAGAACAGGAATAAATTAGCTGCCGGTGTTTTTTTAAAATAGAAACGATGTGTGCCAGGAAACTTTTCGATATCACTTTTTATATTGTTGCTCATGCTGATGACTGGCAGTTGTTTATGAACCCGGAAACATATAGTGATCTGGTAAACCCGGAAAAGAAAGTCATTTTTATTATTACGACGGCAGGTGATGCAGGTAAAGGAAAAGCTTTTTGGCGAGCAAGGGAAGAAGGTATGAAATCATCCATTATTTATTGCCTGGCGAAGAATCAACCACTTCGATATTCTGAAGGATATAAAACAATAGTTCGCCGACGGGTATATTTTTGGTCAGTTAATAATACTATCAGCTATTTTTTGCGGCTACCTGACGGCGGCGTCACAGGAGAAGGGTTTAATGAAAATGGCTACAATAATCTTCAGAAATTGGAAGACGGAAAGATCGCGACTCTTTCCTCGTTGGACGATTCATTTACCCTTCCTTCAAAAGAATCTTTTGTAGAACTTTTAAGAAATATTATTTCCGCTGAATCATCAATTACAGGGGGAAAGATATGGATCAAATTCCTCGATCCTGATCCTCAAAATAATCCTCTTGATCATGCAGATCATCAAAGTACAGGAAGAGCGATCCTTTATATGAAGGACTTACCAGGTTGTTCTAAAGTATTGTTTAAAGGATACGGGAACACCTGTACGAACCTTTTGACTCCCGAAGAGATCTTTTGGAAAGCGGGTATGTTTGCAGTATATGAAAGAACGGTCTTTGAAAATACCGGCTACAGCACTTTGGCTGAGGATATAAAGCTATATCAAAAGTGGATTTTAAGCCGGCCGGAGTTTTTTGTTGCCTTATAAGAGAGCAGTCTTCTTTGCCACCCTTCGTTACTCGTCATCTCCTATATTTTAGTCAGTTTATCCAATGCCTTCTTCATATCAATACCTTTTCCCAAAACAGGTTTAAAAAAATCTCCCTGTTCTCTTATTCGGGCCATGGCATTATTAATAGTAAAGTCATTCATCTTTAATCCTTTTTTTACTTCTTCCCAATGCAGCGGCATAGATATGGTGGCGTCTGGTTTAGGCCTCAAAGAGTATGCTGCTGCTACGGTAGCATTGGGCCTGTTTTGCAGGAAATCAATGTATAATTTTTTATCCCGGTTCGCAATCAACCTTTCAATGCTGGTAAAGTCCGGTAATTCATTATTTACCATATGCGCGATCACCCGACCGAATTCTTTAGAAACTTCGTAAGTATATTTTTTACCGAGTGGTATATAAATATGTATTCCGGTAGAGCCAGATGTTTTACAATAACACGCAATACCTGCAGCCACTAATATCTGCTTTGTAACGAGGGCGGTTTCTATTACCTGGTCGAATGTATTTTTATCAGGGTCGAGGTCTATAATGCACCAGTCAGGATTGTCTGGTTCGTCTATTGTGCTGCTCCAGGGGTTAAATTCAATACAGCCTAAAGATGCCATATACAAAAGAGTTGCTTCATTATTGCATAGCATAAAATTCTTTTTTATTCCTTCGCTGGTATAAGGAAATTTATCAATCCACTCCGGAACTTTTCCTGTCACATCTTTCTGGTAAAAACTCTTGCCAGTAATACCATTAGGGAAGCGGTTGAGCGACTGCGGCCTGTTTTTTAAATACGGTAAAATATACGGTGCCACCTGGTAATAATAATTAAGCATCTCCCTTTTTGTAATTCCCTCTTTTGGCCAATAAACCTTTCCAAGGTTATTAAAAGCGATTTCATAACCGTTTACTTTTCTTACCTGCTTTTCGTCTGTTGGGTTTAGTAAAGATTTCCTTTCTGTTTTTTTTCCGCTGGCTATAGGTAGGTTATTTATTTTTTCTTTGGTAACAAGCGGTTCAGAAGCTTCCGGTACTTCCAAAACTACATCACTGGCTTTTTTATCTATACGCATGCCTTTAAAAGATGGATGGCGCATTATACCATCTGAGGTCAATTCCCGGAAAGATACTTCACAGATTAATTCCGGTTTTAGCCAAACCGCTTTTGCATTAGGAGGATCGGGTCGAAACCGGGAAGGTTTATTAATATCAGGCACTTGATCAAAAGGAGATTTAGTAACTATATACTTTTTAAATAATTGCATCATCCCGGCCTGCATTTTTTCTGTGAATCCTGTACCAATTTTTCCAGTATAAATAAGCTTATCTTTTTTATAAACACCTACCATTAATGAGCTGAATGGTTTTGAGCTTCCATCATTTACGGTAAATCCACCGATTACGGCTTCCTGCCGTGACTCGGTTTTAATTTTCAACCAATCTTTTGATCTGCTGCCAGGCATGTATAAGGAATTCTTTCTTTTGGCCATGATCCCTTCCAGTTTCATTTCTTCAGCGGTCTTAAAAAAAGCGATACCGGAGGTTTCAAAACTCTGACTAAAAAGAATGCTATCACTTTGCGGAATAAGGCTTTTAAGGATAGCTTTGCGTTCAGATAATGGCAGCTCCATTAATGAGACACCATCCAACCACAAAATATCAAACACATAAAATACCAGGTTGCCATCTGCTTCACTACGCCAGTTTTGAAGCTGTCCAAAGTCCGCCATTCCTTCTTTATTGGCCACAATTATTTCTCCATCTACAACGGCATTTATTTTCCATTTTTCGAGCTCCATGTGAATAGCGTAAAATTTTTCATCAAAAGACTTTTCATTTCTCGACTTAATGGATACTTGTCCATTATTTAAGAAAGCAAGCGCCCTATACCCATCCCATTTAACTTCATAGATCCATTCATCATTGTCAAAAGGTTCTTTTACCAATGTTGCCAACATAGGTTTAATGGTTTTTGGGAAAGCAATCCTTTTACCTGCAGTTTGTGTTTTTTTAATTGTAGCCATATCCCGAAAAGATAAAAATTTATGCCATAATTATTAAATTCGTATAGCCGAAACACCTGCCCACTTCAGCTGTAACAGAGCATACAATTTTATGTACAATATTCTATTGTTGTAGTAGGAATAGATTTCGTGATCGGTAATTCATATAAGTTTGAATCACTGGTTAAGCAAAAAAAAGCCTTCACTATTATAGCGAAGGCCTATATTAATTCCCATTACCATTTCATTTTTTTACCCAAAACTGTGATCTTTTGTCTATACGCGGTTTCCACCGGTTACCAGGTTATAAATTATAGCTATAACTGCTATGACTAATAAAATATGAATGATCCCTCCTGTAAAGAATCCTCCTAAAAAGGAGATAGCCCATATTATAATGCATATAACCGCGATTGTCCATAAAATGTTTGCCATGTTGTGTAAATTAAGGTTAAAGATTTATTTGTCATTATTCTATAAATAAAAAACCTGCCAAAAAAAAATTGATAGTATCTATGGTTTTATAAACTGCAAAAGTAATCCCTAATAAAACTGAATAATCATTAATGGGTAAATGTATACACAGAATGTTCATGGAGTTGCACTGTTTCCATATTCTTCCCGTAGCAGCCAAAGAGGAAGAACAAAGAGCTCTTTATGTTCTTAATCTTCATTTAATTTCCCTTCACTTTTACCAATTCTGCCGGCTCATTATTGACGAAACAACTTTTCATTTACACCTGCAAATTTCAATTTAATTCTCTATCTTACTCTTTTATTTGTAAATTAAGAATGCTGATATTTAATTGCAACTATTTAGTACGATCATTTTTCTTCCTCCTATCAAAACTTCTATTACTTGTCTATTAAACTAAGAAAATGATGGAAGCTGACGCTGTTGAAAAATCGGGTGAACTGTCTATTACCTCTTCTGCCGAAGGACTCTGGGAAAGATTTTGCAAAGGTGACCGTGAAGCACTGGGCGTTATATACCGTGGGCACATAGATGGCCTTTACCATTATGGCATGCATTTTTGCCGTGACTCAGAGAGGGTTAAAGATTGTTTGCAGGATCTTTTCCAAACTCTATGGCATGACCGTGAGCAAATAAGCAGCAACGTTGAAAATATAAGGTATTACTTAATAGCATCGCTTCGCCGCCGTTTATTACGTTCATTAGAAAAATCCAAACGCAATTACACAGAGACGATATTTGATTCTTTTGATTTTGAATTGATCCCGCCACGTGAGGAAGTTATTATACAGGGTGAAACTTACCGGCAGCATTTATACCAGCTTCATAAAGGAATTGCAACTC
>JBBSUB010000190.1:0-8744 GCA_038235345.1 Chitinophagales bacterium | reverse complement strand
TTTAGAAAGTCCTTTTGGAAAGATCATTGTTGCCTCTACCAGGAAAGGAATTTGTTTCATGGCCTTTTATGACGAAGAAATGCTTGCACTTTCTACTCTGAAGAGTCATTTTCCAAATGCACATTTTACTCAAAAAACAGAGAGCTTCCAGGAAAATGCATTGGGTATTTTCAGTCATGATCCATCAAAAATAAATCAGCTGAAACTCCATTTAAAAGGAACGGATTTTCAACTGAAAGTCTGGGAGACACTTTTAAAAATACCCTCCGGGAAATTAGCTACGTATGGAATGATCGCCAATGAAATTGAAAAGCCTAAAGCATCACGGGCAGTTGGAACAGCTATTGGTAGTAATCCTGTTGCGTTTTTAATACCTTGTCATCGTGTGATTCAATCCACAGGTGCATTTGGTGGTTATATGTGGGGAAGCACCCGCAAAACAGCTATCATCGGATGGGAAGCGACAAAATTCAATGAGGAATTAAACTTGCAAACGATTTAAAAAATGGATCTATTTAACAGTGACCCAGACAGTTCAAAGAATTTATTACCCAAAGATGGCAATGTCCATTATTATGGAAAGTTGTTTTCAAAAAAAGAAGCCGATTTTTTTTATGATTGTTTACTGAATACAATTGAATGGAAAAATGATGAGGCAATTATTTTCGGGAAAAAGATCATCACCAAGAGGAAAGTAGCCTGGTATGGCGACATTGATTTTGAATATACATATTCCAAAATAACAAAAAGAGCACTGCCCTGGACGAAGGAATTATTAGCCTTAAAATCTATCACAGAAGAAAAATCCGGAGAGACCTATAATTCCTGTTTACTGAACTTATACCACACGGGCGATGAAGGAATGGCCTGGCATAGTGATGGAGAAAAAGATTTAAAAAAGAACGGTGCGATCAGTTCGCTTAGTTTTGGCGCAGAACGGAAATTTGCCTTCAAACATAAAAGTACAAAGGAAGTGGTTTCCATGGTCCTGGAACATGGAAGTTTATTGGTGATGAAAGGTACTACTCAATCCAACTGGTTACACCGATTGCCGCCGACAAAATTGATTAATACACCAAGGATAAACTTAACCTTCCGGACGATAGAAATGTAGGAAGGATATTTCAATTCAAAACCAAAAGAAATCATTAACATGAATAAAAAAATAAGAATTATTGTTGTCGGAATCGGTGGAGTCGGCGGTTATTTTGGTGGCCTTTTAGCAAAAGAATATTTTGAAAGCGATAATGTAGAAATCATTTTTATAGCCCGTGGAGAACATTTAAAAAAGATCAAATCCGACGGATTAACAGTCATCAAAGGCAAAGAAGAATTTACAGTCCATCCATTTTTAGCAACAGACAATTTTACGGAAGCCGGGTATGCAGACTTTATAATTCTATGTACAAAAAGTTATGATTTGGAGGAAACCATTGGACAACTAAATCCTTGCCTGGGAACAGATACAGTAATAATTCCTCTTCTGAACGGAGTGGATAGTGTGCAAAGAATTAAAGCAATATTACCTGACGTAACTGTTTCAGAAGGTTGCGCGTATATCGTATCGCACATCAAGGAACCGGGAGTCATTGAAAATATCGGCAATGTGCAGAATATATTTTTCGGATTGGATGACACTTCAGACGAACGCTTTTCAACGCTTGAAAAAATCATGCAACAGGCCGGCATTGATGCTACTTTCAGCCAAACGATTTCTACCATTGTCTGGACGAAATTTATTTTTATTTCTGCTATTGCTACGGCAACCTCCTATTATGATAAAACAGTTGGAGAGGTAGCTGAAAAGCATGATGACATACTTTTCAAATTAATAGAAGAATTGAAACAAATTGCCCTGGCGAAAAACATCCCGGTTGATAAAGACATTACTCATAAAACGCTCCATCGTTTAAAGAATGTTCCGTACAACAATACCACCTCCATGCAAAGAGATTTTAAAAGTAATAAACCCCACACGGAGCTGGAATCACTCACAAATTATGTGATCAAAGCCGGGCATGAATTAAATATCCCCACTCCCACTTATCAGAATTTGTTTACGTTACTGAAAAATAAAAAGGAATGATGAAAAAATGGCATGAACAAAGGAATTTTGATCTCCATTCTCCCCCTTTGTTTTTCTTCGGGAATTAGTCGTAAAATCACCCATTCTCTTTAAGCCCATACAATCTATGTTTATAAAGAATTTATCTACCCAAAATTCCGTCGCCATTACCGTCATCCGGTTAATGGTTGGAATTGTATTTCTATCAGAAGGTTTACAAAAGTTTCTTTTTCCTGCCCTGCGTGGCTCCGGAAGATTTGAAAATATAGGTTTTCCTTTTCCCGAATTTATTGGACCTTTTGTGGGTTCTTTTGAAATTATTTGTGGATTGTTGGTTTTGTTCGGTTTGTTCACACGGTTTGCATCTATTCCTTTACTTATTATTATGCTTACTGCTCTCTTAACCACCAAATTACCAATTCTTATAAATGATGGCTTTTGGGAAATGATGCATGCAAGCAGAACTGATTGGGCTATGCTTTTAGGAAGTATATTTTTGATTATACAAGGCGGTGGGAAGTATTCAATAGACCGGTTACTTTTAAAAGAAAAAAATGAGCATTCCCAAAAATAAAGAACTATTACGGTCACTCACTCTAAAAGATGCAGTCGGTATCGGTCTGGGTGCAATCATAGGAGCGGGCATTTTTGTGGTAACAGGCATTGCGGCAGGGGTATCAGGTCCTTCCTTTATTATTGGTCTCGTAATAGCAGGCATAATTGCCACTTTTAATGCATTAAGTTCTGCACAACTGGCAGCAGCTTACCCTTTTTCCGGTGGTACTTATGAATATGGCTATCGGATTTTAAATCCACTTTTCGGATTTTCAGCCGGATGGCTGTTTCTCATTAGTAAAATAACCGCCGCAAGTGTTGTTGCAATAGGATTTGGAAGTTATTTCTTCCAACTCCTGCCGGTAATTTCTCCTCTTATTTTTTCAGTAATTGCAGTCGTTCTGTTAACTGCTGCAAATCTATTTGGTATCCGGAAGGCCGGAATGTTAAACCTGGTCATTGTTAGCATCACAGTCCTTAGCCTGATATATTTAATTGTGAGCGGATTGCCGCGGGTGGATATTAAAAACTTCAAACCACTTGCGCCCTATGGCATGAAAGGTATCGCTCAATCGGCTGCAATACTTTTTTTTGCCTTTACCGGATACGCCCGGATTGCCACTCTCGCAGAAGAAGTGAATGAACCCCGGAAAACCATACCCAGGGCCATCATCATCACGATCATTTCTTCTATTATTCTTTATCTGATCGTTTCCATTGTAGCCATTGGGGTTATAGGCACAAAAAGTATGGCACATAGTCAAGCTCCGTTACAAGTATTGGCAAATTCCCTTTCCACACCAGGCATTCAAATTGTCACGATTATTGGCGCTTGTACTGCCATGTTAGGAGTGTTGCTCAGCCAGATCTTAGGAATCAGCAGGATGATGCTGGCTATGGGTAGAAGAAAAGATCTACCACCCTTTCTACAGAGAATTCAAGGCAAGTATCATATTCCGCAGGCAGCCATTATAACAACCGGCATTTTAATATTATTGATTCTCTTTACGGGAACTTTTGAGTTTATAGTGATGTCCGCAACCTTTACCATCTTACTCTATTATAGCATTACCAATATTGCCGCACTTAAGCAACCAAGGGAAGAACAACGTTACCCCAAAGTAATTCCCATCGCCGGTCTGACAGGTTGTATAGCTATGTCGGTATCTCTTCCCATAAATGTAATTGTTTCCGGAGCAGGATTACTATTAACAGGCTTCCTGACAAGGATCATCATTCACCGGGTTTACCGAAGGGTGGATATAAAAAATACCTAAAATATTTATTTTAAACCGTTTTTTTCTTTTAATACTCCTTTTTGTTGCACCTTCGCGCCTTTAATCGCAAACCTGTTAAAAACGGAGATTCGTAAAGTATGTTAGAATTCTTAAAACAGCCCTGGGCCTGGTATGTGGCCGGGCCATTAATCGGATTAACCGTTCCGGTCCTTTTTATCATTGGGAATAAATCATTTGGCATCAGTTCATCCCTGCGGCATATTTGTGCTTCCTGCATGCCGGCTAAGATTCCTTTTTTCAATTACAACTGGAAAAAAGAAATCTGGAATTTGTTTTTTGTATTTGGAATATTTTTGGGCGGAGCGATCGCTATTTCCCTCCTGGCAAATCCAAACCCTGTTGAAGTAAATCCTAAATTAGCCGCAGAACTCGGAAGCTATGGCATAACTAATTTCAATCATTTAGTGCCGTTGGACATAATGAACTGGTCCTCCCTATTTACTTTTAAAGGATTTTTCATGATGGTTGTGGGTGGATTTCTCGTTGGTTTTGGAACACGCTATGCAGGTGGATGTACCAGCGGACACTCCATTCTTGGTATTTCCACTTTTCAATTACCCTCCCTAATTGCTACCATTTTTTTTATGATTGGTGGTTTCATCATGGCGAACCTGATTTTGCCGCTTATTCTTTCTCTTTAAATTATAAATTATGCCTGAAGTATTAGAAAAAAGCATCGATTTTGAAGTCAGGTCACAGGATGCTATCTGCGTAAATGAAAGCGGGTTGGAACATAAATGGTATCACAATATTAAATACCTGGTTGTGGGAATATTATTCGGAATAGTTTTCGTAAAAGCAGAAGTGATCAGTTGGTTCCGCATCCAGGAAATGTTCCGCCTGCAATCCTTTCACATGTATGGAATTATTGGAAGTGCCATTGTAACTGCCATGATCTCTGTTTTCCTGATAAAGAGATTTAATATCAAAACAATTTATGGAGAAAAGATCGTCTTTCATCCCAAAAAATTCAACAAGGGACAAATTTATGGAGGATTACTTTTTGGTTTCGGCTGGGCTGTTACAGGCGCATGTCCCGGACCTCTTTACGCGCAGATTGGAACTGGCGCAACGGTTATTATTGTTACTTTACTAAGTGCTGTTGCAGGTACGTGGGTGTATGGACTTATAAGGGAGAAGTTGCCTCACTAATAAAAACCAGTTAGGAGTTCGGGGTTAGGAGTTAGGAGTTCGTTCCGAGTTTGGAGTTTATCGTTTGAAGGTCGGCCTTTCCGGAATATTAGTTAATGAAAATTTATTGCCTTTAATTTGAGAGTCAGGGTGAGCCCGTCGAACCCGGTGCTACTAGTTTAAAGTTTATAGTTTATAGTTTGAAGTTCGGAGTTTCCGGAATATTGGTTAATAAAAAATATGTTGCCTTTATTTAGGTGTCAGGGTGAGCCCGTCGAACCCGGTGCATGAGTAGGAAAGGCCATTTGAATTGAATAGGGCTATACTCTTTAGAAGTTCAGAGTTCAGAGTTCGAAGTTCGAAGTTCGAAGTTTGAGTTCTGGCTCAAAGCTTTTACATTCTACTTTCATCCTACCACCTACTACCCACCACCTACTACCTAATACCTAATCCTCCACCTCCACAATCAACTCCACTTCCACAGCGATATTTCCCGGAAGAGAACTCATTCCTACAGCGGAGCGGGCATGTTTTCCTTTTTCTCCGAAAACGGCTACCATCAAATCTGAAAATCCATTGATTACCTGTGACTGAGCGGTGAAATCTCCTTCACAATTAACCATACCAAGCACTTTAACGATTCGCTTTACTTTTTTCAAATCGCCTAATTCCTTTTTCAGGACAGCGATCTGGTTGATGGCCACAAGTCGCGCTGCGGCTATGCCTTCTTCAATGGTTACGTCTTGTCCAACTTTTCCTTTTACGGATACACCATCAAGACCTGTGGGGCCTTTCCCTGAAAGAAATAAAAGATTACCCGTTCTTACCGCATGCACAAAACTGGCAGCCGGAGTTTTGATTTCAGGCAATACGATCTTTAACTCTTTTAATTTCTTTTCCGGATCCTGTGCCATGCCGGCCGTGGAAATAGAAACGCTGAAAATAGTCAATAAGAGAAATTGTTTCATGATGCGAATGATTATTTGATGGAGAATTTAAAGACAAAAAAGTTTGAAAATTAAAAAATATTTCGAAGACCGGTATATCATTTCTTTAAAGCAACAAACGATAAAATAATTCCCGCCGCTACTGCCGCATTTAAGGATTCCGCCTGGCCAATTCTTGGAATCGTTATCCTATGGGTTGATAAATCCAAAAGCTCTTCCTGGATACCTTTTGATTCATTACCGATAATAATAATCCCTTCTTTAATTTTTTCCATTTCAACAATAGATTTTCCATTTAAAGCTGCTGAATAAACAGGAATGTCTTTATTATTCTGAATGAACGAAATTAAATCTGTATAAAAAATGGCCACTCTTGCCAGGCTTCCCATAGTGGATTGGACCACTTTTGGATTAAAACATTCCACGGTATTTTTACTACAGACGATCTGGTCTATTCCAAACCAATCCGCTATCCGAATGATCGTGCCCATATTTCCGGGATCCTGCAGATCATCCAGCATCAATGTTATCTTTCCTTCTAATTTACATTCATCTTTCACTGCCGGCTGTTTGAAAACTGCCAGTACTTTATTGGATTTTTTCAACAAAGACAGCCTTTCCAAACGATGAGTTTCCACCTCGAAAACACTTTTCGGGTCCAGGTTTTCCAGCAGACTTTTGTTTTCATTCAGCCAATCATTTTCCGCCACGACCAGTTCAAAATCGAATTTTTTTGTGGTTAGAAATTCTTCCACCAACTTTGGGCCTTCAGCAATAAAAGATCCTTCTTCATCTCTGAATTTTTTATGGCTTAAACTTTGAATATATTTGGCAATCTTTTTCGTCAACATGGCTCTACATTATGAAAGGAATTCTACTCCGCAAAATACCTCAATATTCTTATTTATTAGCTTTTATAGCAATCATTGCTTTATCGGGATGTTCGACTGCTAAAAAATATTCCGGCATTACAGGTGTCCGGAATTATCCGCATTTTAAACCATTCATTTTTAAAAACAATATTGATCTAAAAACGGAAGGAGCTTCAAAAGATGAAAAACTTCAGATCAGAAGCAGATTAAATAACCAAATAACCGATAGTGCCCGTGTCAAAATTAAGGATGTTGCTTTTATTTTTCACACGATAAACCGGCCACCGGCATTTGATTCGGCAAATATTCTGAAATCTGCAAAAAATATGGAGAGTTCCCTCAAGAACGTGGGCTATTATAATCCACAGGTTGAATTCAAATTTGATACAGTAGTAAGGGATAATGGCGCTCAGCAAAGAATTATCACCTATTATGATGTAGTTACTGGCAAACGCACATTGGTGGATACTTTGGCCTATCTTTTTAATCAACCCGAATTAGAAAAACTGGCTATAGAATCTAAAAAAGAAACATTTTTACCAAAAAATACACCTATATCGAAAAGTGCTATCAATGCTGAAAACACGCGCCTGGTAAATATTTTTCGCAATCATGGATATTTTAAATTTACAGCTGATGACATCCGTGTAACAGGCGATACGTCCATTGAGGCCCTGACGACCGTTTCGGAAGATCCTTTTGAGCAACTACGTTTACTTGCCGAGGCTAGTGCGAAAAGAAACAAACCAACTATTCGCATCGGATTTCAGTTAAACAATTCTCCGGATTCTTCCAGACTGGAGAAATTTTATATCAATGATATTTATATTCTTCCTGATTACAGGCCTGGGGATTTTTATAAAGATTCTGCTTTAAATACAAGCACTTTTAAAAACTTTACGGTAAAATTTCATGAGAAATTATTTCGCAATGGATTGCTCAGAAATAAATTGTCCATTAAAAAAGGAGATGCTTTTAACCAGGATAATTATTCAAAAACGATCAACAACTTTTACAAGGTGGGAGTTTGGGAAAGTCCCAATATTGATATTATTGAACAAAAGGACACAAATCTTTTAGATATTGTTATAAAACTGGCGCCCTTAAAAAGATATGCATTTGAGGGAAATATTGAAATGAGTTATTCAGCAAACAGCAATTCCAGTAATTTGACCACCACCTCTTCAGGTAATTTATTGGGATTATCTACAACTTTTTCTTTAACCGACAGAAACCTGGCAAAATCTGCCATCCGAATGACCAACTCAATCAAATTGGGTTTGGAGTTCAATACATCCAAGCGGAACAGTCGCGGTAGTTTTATTAACAGCAATGAAGTCACCTATTCGAATACCTTTTTATTTCCTAAACTAACCTTCCCTTTTTCCACTTTTAATAATAAAAAAGACTGGCTAACCAATCAATCTTTTATCAATACAAATGTTTCGTTGATAAACCGGATCGATTTTTTTAACCAACAGATCTTTAATACGGCTTATGGATTTAATTTTTCCAAAAAGGAAAACCGGTTATGGAGTCTCAAATTGTTCAACTTTGATTATCGTCGCATTTACAATCGCTCGGCTGCATTTGATGAAACTCTAAAAGAAAATCCTTTTTTAAGATACTCCTTTAATACGGCTTTGGTCATGGGCATGGGTTTGAGCCTGAACCAGGCTTTTCCAAATAGAAGAAATCCAAACATTCTCCATACGTTAAAAGCAAATATTGAAGAATCAGGACTTATATGGGGCGTGTTGAAGGAAGGAAGCCGTACAGCACAAACGGGTAATTTCTTTAATAAATACTTAAAGGAATTTATTAAAATGGATGCCGAATACACCTATACGATCAAACATACAAAATCGGCTATCGT
>JBBSUB010000189.1:0-8809 GCA_038235345.1 Chitinophagales bacterium | reverse complement strand
GTTATTAAATGAATATCTATAATAACCAACCCCCGCTTTTATAAAAAGCCCCTTCACCGGAAATTTATATACAGTGTTTATTCCCCAACTTTCACCCTTGATTTTCACCCGATCAGTAGTTACTGAGTTTATAGAATAAGTAAACTCCGGATATGAATCCATCCGGACAAAAGGAGTAATTTCAATCTGATGGCTATCTCCTTGCGCCCACAGGCATTTACTGAGGAATAAAAAGAGTATGAAGAACGAAAACTTTTTCATAAGCTAAAATTATAAAGAGCTAAAACTATCAAAAAAGTAAAGAATCCCTTATATTTAAAAATACATGAAACCTTAGTAGTCCCTCTATAGGGCCGCCGATGCTTCGCTAAAAACAACTTTTGAAACATTGTTTTCAATTCGTGAAATTGGTGCCTAAAATTCGTGTTTAATATATGTAGTTGTATAGAAGTGAAAATAGACCAAATCCACCAACCTTATTTAAATCCAATTTAAAAAGTCAAATCGGTTTTCTAAAACAAAATGATATTCGTTGGAGTTTTATGCGTTCATTTTCCTGCAGAGGAGCGCCTGGCGTGTTTTAGTCATTGTTTTATTCGTTTCAGGCAGATAAAAGAAACCCCAATGCTATCCTCCATTTGCCAAAGGATGCTTATTTTTGGCAGAATAAACTTTTCAATGAGCAAAGAAATCAATCGTCCGATACGGGTATTAGTAGCAAAAGTTGGCCTTGACGGCCATGACCGCGGCGCCAAAGTAATTGCTACATCCCTACGTGATGCAGGTATGGAAGTGATTTATACCGGCTTGCGGCAAACGCCTGAAATGGTCGTGAACGCTGCTTTGCAGGAAGATGTGGATGCGATTGGAGTAAGCATTTTAACTGGTGCCCATAATACGGTGTTTCCTAAAATTCTTGCCCTGATGAAAGAAAAAGGAATGGATGATGTATTGGTTACAGGTGGAGGAATCATTCCCGCGGAGGATATGAAAAAATTAAAAGAACAGGGAGTAGGAGAGCTCTTCCCGCCGGGTACAACCACCACTGCCATAGCGGAATACATCCGGAATTGGGTAAAAGAACACCGGAGTTTTTAAAAGATGCTATTTTAAATAAAAAATTAGAATCAATAAAATTTAAATCACCCGCCTGTTTGAAAAAGGCCCAAATATTTATTATGTACACAACATTAGCAACAGAATTAGAAAACGGCATTTTTACAATCACGATTAATCGGCCGGATAAATTGAACGCGCTGAATAAAACGGTTTTTGAAGAATTGGACAGCGTAATGGACACTGTTTATTCAGATAGGGCTATTAAAGGAGTGATCATTACCGGTGCAGGTCCCAAAGCTTTTGTTGCAGGCGCGGACATTTCTGAATTTTTACAAATTACGAATGAGGATGCAGAGTTTTTGTCCAGCAACGGTCAACGGGTCTTCTTTAAAATTGAAGATTCACCAAAGCCGGTGATTGCAGCCGTAAATGGTTTTGCATTAGGTGGAGGATGTGAGCTGGCAATGGCCTGTCATTTTAGAATGGCAAGTAATACAGCCCGTTTTGGTCAGCCGGAAGTGAACCTGGGATTGATTCCGGGTTATGGTGGCACACAGCGTCTAAGCATGCTTGTGGGTAAAGGAAAAGCAATGGAACTGATCATGACGGGAAATATGATCGGCGCGGATGAAGCAAAACAATTTGGCTTGGTAAATCATGTGACTACCCCGGAAGAACTGCTGGATAAAACAAAAGAAATTCTTGGCCTGATTCTAACGAAATCACCTGTAGCAGTATCAAAAGCCATTACAGCAATTAATTTATTTGATCATAGCCAGTCAGGGTTTGATCAGGAGGCAGCTCTTTTTGCAGAAGCTTTTGCGTCTGAAGATAAGAACGAAGGAACAGCCGCTTTCCTGGAAAAAAGAAAAGCTGTTTTTACAAAATAATTTTTCGGATTAGGTTGAGAAATTTAAACACGAATTTTAGGCACGAATTACACGAATTATAAAGCTTTGAGCTTTGAGCCAAGCATCTTAAGATATCGCGCAACACACTAAAATAGGCTGAGTCCTGTTTAATTGTTTAATTGCCAAAGTTATTATTTTGAAAACACAAGAAGCTATTTGTTTTAGACAAACTATAAACTCCAAACTCCAAACTCCAAACTCCAACCTATATATTTGATTGTGTAAATCGTAGCTTCATTTGTAAATTTGTAATTGAAAAAATTTATATCATTATGGAATACCGAATAGAAAAAGACACAATGGGTGAGGTGAAAGTTCCTTCCAATGTGTATTACGGTGCGCAAACACAACGCAGCGTCGAAAATTTTAAAATTGCACAGGATATAAACAGAATGCCAAAGGAGATTATTGAGGCATTTGCCTATCTGAAAAAAGCAGCAGCAATTACGAACTTTGATTCAGGCATTTTACCGAAAGAGAAAATGGAATTGATTAGTAAAGTTTCTGAGGAAATTATTGCCGGAAAATTGAACGATCAATTTCCTTTAGTGGTTTGGCAGACGGGGAGTGGGACGCAAAGTAATATGAATGTAAATGAAGTAATCGCTTATCGCGCTCATGTTTTGAATGGTGGAAAACTAACAGATAAAGAGAAAGTTCTTCATCCGAATGATGACGTGAATAAATCTCAATCCAGTAACGATACATTTCCAACGGCAATGCATATTGCAGCCTATAAGATTTTGCATGATTTGACTCTTCCTGCCCTGGAGAATCTTAAAAAATCTTTAGAACAAAAATCAAAAGATTTCATGCATATCGTGAAGATCGGAAGAACGCATTTTATGGATGCTACGCCTTTAACACTGGGCCAGGAGTTTAGCGGCTATGCCTCTCAATTACGACATGGTATCAGGGCGGTCAAAAATACATTAGACCATTTAAGTGAATTAGCATTAGGTGGAACAGCGGTTGGAACAGGTATTAATACACCAAAAGGATATTCTGAAAATGTGGCGGCGACAATTGCGGAATTAACATCTCTTCCATTTAAAACTGCGGAAAATAAATTTGAATCACTTGCAGCTCATGATGCTATCGTAGAAACGCACGGTGCATTAAAAATGGTCGCAGTGAGCCTGATGAAAATTGCGAATGATATCCGCATGCTTTCCTCCGGGCCAAGAAGTGGTATTGGTGAAATTCATATTCCGGATAATGAACCCGGATCTTCTATCATGCCGGGCAAAGTAAATCCAACCCAGTGCGAAGCGTTGACCATGATTTCTGCCCAGGTAATGGGAAATGATGTGGCCATCAGTATTGGAGGTGCTACCGGCCAGTTTGAATTAAATGTGTTTAAGCCGGTAATGATTTACAATTTCCTTCATAGTGCCCGCTTGCTTGGGGATGGTTGTAACAGTTTTAATAAAAAGTGTGTAAAAGGAATTGAACCGATCGAGGCAAATATCAAGAAACATGTGGATAACTCCCTGATGCTGGTTACGGCGCTGAATCCAAAAATAGGCTATTACAAAGCTGCGGAAATAGCGCAAAAGGCTCATAAGGAAAATACAACGCTAAAAGAAATGGCTGTAAAATTAGGCTATGTTACTCCTGAGCAATTTGATGAATGGGTAGATCCAAAGGATATGGTGGGGGATTTGAAATAAATGGTAATAGATATTACGCCCAAAACTGCCTTACACAGAGCAAATTTAAATATGTATTACATAATGTTGTCTTCTGCGGGCATTTTATAACCCTATGCAGCTACTCATTAGTAAGTACATAGTTTACTTTTGCATAGAAATAGAAAAATCGTATTAAATCCTATATTGAAAAATCAAGAAACCCCTGAGTCATAAGAAAAAGGAACACTCTAATTCCGATTGACCACCAAAAAAAATTAAAGCCTCCATTTGGAGGCTTTTTTTGTGCATAACACTATATGGTTTTATAGGTTCCTTTTATTAACTTTGCAGCCCGTAAACAAAAAATACTATGAGTGGTGCATTAAAAGAAGTAAGAAACCGTATTAAGAGTGTACAAAGTACCCAGCAGATTACCAAAGCGATGAAAATGGTAAGTGCTGCCAAACTACGTAGAGCTCAGGATGCCATCATCCAAATGAGGCCTTATGCTCAAAAACTCCAGGAAATGCTTGGAAATATTATTGGGAGTGCAGAAGGGGATATTAATATGGCACTCGCGAAAGAAAGACCGGTGGAAAAAGTTATGATCATTGTCATCACCAGTGATAGAGGACTTTGCGGAGGTTACAATAGTAATTTAATTAAACTGGCCAAACAGGTTATTCAATCAAAATACCCCGTACAAAATCAAAAAGGAAATGTTCAAATTTTACCATTAGGTAAAAAAGGATATGAACATTTTTCGAAAAACAAGTTTAATGTCATAGATCGTTACTGGAGTATATTTACGCAACTCACCTTTGAAGAGGTAGCTGCTGCATCAAAATATGCAATGGATGCTTTTGCAGCAGGAGAAGTAGACGCAGTAGAGGTTATTTTCAGCGAATTTAAAAATGCTGCCACACAGCAGTTTATCGTTGAACAATTCTTACCGGTAAAGAAAGCAGAAAGTAAAAAAGGCGAAGCAAAAGCTGATTTTATTTTTGAGCCGGATAAAGGTGTTTTAGTAGAAGAATTAATGCCTAAAATATTAAATACGCAACTGTACAAAGCAATGCTCGACGCAAACGCCAGTGAGCATGGTGCCCGTATGACGGCTATGGATAAGGCGACAGATAATGCGGAAGAATTATTAAAAGGATTAAAAATAAGTTACAACCGCGCAAGGCAGGCAGCTATTACCACAGAACTTACAGAAATTGTAAGTGGTGCCGCAGCATTGCAAGGATAAGAGCTCTTGGTCATGAAATAAATAAGGGCCTGTTCATCGTATGGAGTTAAGCATCATCATCCCACATATTGAAGCGCTGATATTCGCAAGTGATAAACCTTTATCGATTGCAGATATGGGTGAATTGATAAATACCGCTTTGGGATTTATTGAGGATATTGCTACGCCTGAACAGGTAGAAGCAGCCGTGAATGCTATTTTTGAAAAATATGATTCTGAGTTTTATGCATTTGAAATTGTAGAATCCGGCGGTGGATGGCAATTTTTAACCAAGAAAGAATACCACAAAACTGTCGCTCAACTCAATGGAGATAAATTTCTAAAAAAACTTTCTGTTGCCGCTATTGAAACCCTTTCAATTATTGCTTATAAACAACCCGTCACCAAATCTGAAATAGAATTGATTCGCGGGGTAAATTGTGATTATGCCGTTCAGAAATTACTAGAAAAGGACCTTGTAGTTATTTCGGGCAGAAAAGAGGATGCTGTTGGAAAGCCCTTGATCTATGCAACTTCCAGATCCTTCATGGATTATTTCGGCATTAATTCTCCCCAGGATCTGCCAAAGATAAGAGAGGTTTTGGAGCAGGAAGTCATCGAGGCCACCCAAGTGGAAAAGGAACAGGAAGAGGAAATGTCGGAAGCTAAACTTATCGTAGAAAAACAAAATCCTGAATTATTCGAAGGACATTCTGAAGTAATCGAACATATTGAAATCATTGAAGATCAGGTGGATTTCGAGTTATATACAGAAATTTCCGGGGAACAGAACCCACAGAAAAACGACAACACCTCAGGGGAAAAAGCGGATAATCAGGCAGGAAATACAGAAGATAAACAGCAAAATTCCGCAAAAGAAGAAGGATAATTGCATTTGTCTGCAAATTTATCTTTAATTCCCCGATCAGTTTCAGATCGAAATTTTATAGAATGAATATAAGTCAAAAGCGTGCTTCCATTGGATTTCAACTAAAAGGGAGTGTTTTATTTTTGGGGGTTTTCCGCTTTTCTTAAATTATTCTGTTTTTTTTCCTTAATAGTAATAATTGCAAAGTAGCTTTGCTGAAATTGCATTTTAATTATGAATGAGGTTTTATCTCACAGGCAATTATCAGAAATTGCCCAGGAATATGGTACTCCGGTCTATATTTACCATGCTGAAAAGATAGCAGCACAATACCAAAAACTACTCACAGCTTTTAAAGGACAGGATATACGGTTCTTTTATGCCTCCAAAGCATTGACCAATCTTAATGTATTAAACTATATCCGTGGTCTGGGTGCAAATGTAGATTGCAGTTCCATCAATGAAGCAAAAATGGCTATCCATGCCGGTTTTTCTCCAACGAATATTTTATATACTTCCAATGGTATCAATTTTGAAGAAATTGCAGAAGCAAAAGAGCTTGGTATCAGTATTAATATAGATAGTCTTTCCAACCTGGATAAATTTGGAGAAGCTTATGGAAATAGTTACCCGGTAGGTATACGATTACGTCCGAATATTTTAGCGGGAGGAAATCTGAAGATATCAACGGGTCATGATAAAAGTAAATTTGGAATCCCCGTTGACCAGGTGAACCGGATTTTAGAAATTGTAGAGAAGCATCAATTAAACATCAAAACCCTTCATATTCACACGGGAAGCGAAATTAAGGATGTAGAGGTATTTGTCCAGGGGATCGATATTTTATTTCAGCTTGCCCATGACTTTAAGGATCTCAAAGTTATTGATTTAGGTGGAGGATTTAAAGTGCCCTATAAAGAGGGAGATTCTGAAACTGATATTAATTTATTAGCAGAAAAAGTTCAATCAGCCTTTCAAAAACATGAAGAGGATACAGGCCGTCATTTGCAGGTTTGGTTTGAACCGGGAAAGTTTATGGTGAGTGAGTGTGGTTATTTCGTAGCTGAAGTGAATGTACTCAAAGAAACATCTGCTACAACTTTTGTCAGTGTAAACAGTGGATTTAATCATTTGATACGGCCGATGTTTTACGATGCTTATCATAAGATAGAGAACATCAGCAATACTGGTGGAAAATCGGAAAAGTATACAGTTGTGGGGAATATTTGTGAAACGGATACGTTTGCCTGGCAGCGTGAATTCAGTGAAACGAAAGAAGGCGATCTGCTTGCTTTTTACAATGCTGGTGCCTATGGTTTTGAAATGGCGTCTAATTTTAATTCAAGGTTTCGCCCGGCAGAAGTAATGGTTAAGGAAGGAAAACCTTTCCTGATTCGCAGGCGGGAAACTTTTGAAGATTTATTGAGAAACCAGGTATTTGATAAAAAAGGGAATTCTTAAAGGAGGATTCTGTTGAATTGAAATAGAAAATTCGGGATATGTGTCTTTTTTGCAGATTGATTTTTTCCTGGTGAAATTGATGTAGATCCGTTTCCTTAAATTCTTTAATTGTTTTCAATACAGGGTATTATAATGAAAATCTTCGTTTTTATTTTGAAATAGTTTTATAGTTTAAATCATTTAAAATAACAAAAAATAAATGCAATCTTCTCCTAAAAACAAACAGGCCATCGTTGTTGGAGGTGGCGTAAATGGTCTTTGTGCCGCTTATTACCTTCATAAAGAAAATTATGAAGTAACGGTAATCGATAGTGGTGATATTACCAATAACTGCTCTTTCGGAAATATGGGCTTTTTATCACCCAGCCATTTTATTCCTTTGGCCTCGCCCGGAATTGTGTCTGAAGGATTGAAATACATGATGAGCAGTACCAGTCCATTTTATATTAAGCCAAGACTCAATCTTCCTTTTCTCCAATGGGCATTCCGCTTTTATAAGAATAGTAACCAAAAAATGGTAGAGAAAAATTCACCTCATTTAAGTGAGATATTAAATCTTAGCCGCAAACTGATGAACGAGATCCGGGACGATATCGGTGATTCTTTCCTGATGGAAGAAAATGGTTGTATGATGATGTGCCACAGTAAAGAGGCTTTTGAAGCCGAATTAAAAGTAGGTGAGGCGGGAAAGGAATTTAATCTGAATATTGACATTTTAAACCGGGAAGAGGTACAAAAATATGAACCGGATGTAGAGCTGGATATTTACGGGGCTCTATTATTTAAGGATGATGCACACATTCATCCCGGAAAATTCATGCATGCTCTTAAGACTTACCTGGAAAAAGAAGGAATCAATTTTCAATTGAATACAATTGTTACCGGTTTTCATAAGGATCATCACGTGGTAAAAGAAGTACTGACAGATAAGGGTTCTTTTTCGGCGGATAACATTATTATCACTGCCGGTGCATGGTTACCCAAACTTTCAAAGATGCTGGGCATTCATTTGTTATTGGAAGGAGGGAAGGGATACAGTCATACATATGAATATGTAGGGAAGAATATAAAATATCCCGCGATACTCGTTGATGGAAGATGTGCCATTACGCCCTGGAAACATGAATTACGGATAGGTGGTACTATGGAATTCAGTGGATTAAATGATAAAGTTTTAATGGGAAGAATGGAAGGTATTTATAAATCCATCAAGAAATTCTATCCCGGACTTCAAATAGAAATGCCTGAAAAAGATCAGGTTTGGACAGGCTTTCGCCCGGTAACACCAGATGGGATGCCGTATATTGGAAAATCCTCCAAAATAAAAAATGTCATTTTTGGCGGTGGTCATGCCATGCTGGGAATTTCCGAAGGTGCCGCTACAGGCCAGATCATTTCAGATATTTTGGGAGGAAGAAATTCATCCATTGATCTTTCAGCCTTTGCGGTAGATAGATTCAATTAATAAATAGAACGGATAAAAAAAAGGGTTGCCAACTTTTAGAAAGTGGGCAACCCTTTTTTTATTGCGACTTTATACTACAGCTTCTTCATAATCTCCTCCACTGCTCTCTTCAATTGTGGGTCATTGCCATTCATTCTATCCTCAAAGGTGTTTTTCACAAATATATCCGGTGCTACACCG
>JBBSUB010000188.1:0-8837 GCA_038235345.1 Chitinophagales bacterium | reverse complement strand
TGGGATGGTGAAATTCCTGAGGTTCACCGTTGGGCATACGATTACAGCAAGGATGACAGAGACTTTATCCCTCAAACAGAACCAATAGGAGCAGAAGAAAGTGCGAACTAAGAGATGTTTAGAATGGGCTTAATTAAAAAATAAAAAATTCTTAGAGAAGCCCTGGTAAAACAGGGCTTTTCAACATAGAGTATTATAAATGGGAGAGACGATAATGGTTCCACAACAATCAACTTCTTACACCCTTGCGAGTAAGGCGAAAGATTATTTTATCTTAATAAAATTTACGCTAAGCTTCCTGGTTGTTTTCAGTAGTGTGGTGAGTTACCTGTTAGCGCCAAATGTTACCTTTAATTTCTACAACGTATTTCTTTTATTCGTTGCAGGAATGCTCATTACCGGTTCAGCAAACGCGATCAATCAAACAGTTGAAAAGGATACAGATGCTTTGATGAAACGGACAGCTAAGAGACCGGTTGCAGCAGGAAGGATGAGTCAGAAAGAAGGATATACGTTTGCTGCGATTACGGGTGGTATCGGAATCCTGATGATGTGGCAGATTTTCAATTTCGAAAGTGCGTTGGTGGGGCTTATTAGTTTATTTTTATACGGATTTATTTATACACCACTAAAAAAGGTAAATTCTATTTCCGTATTGGTCGGGGCTTTTCCGGGTGCATTGCCTTGTCTGATCGGATGGATAGCCGCAACAGGTTATATTAATCCTTTTGCGGAGTTTAATGTGACATTGGCAAGTGGAGAGGTTGCTGTTTTTTCTAATATTGGTGGGTATGTGTTATTTGCCATTCAATTTATATGGCAATTTCCACATTTTTGGGCCATTGCCTGGTTGGCGCATAAGGATTATGATAAAGCTGGATTTAAATTATTGCCGAGTACAAAAGGAACAACAAGGTTTACTGCAGTACAATCAATTATTTATTCCACATTGATGGTGCCGATCGGAATGCTGCCTTATTATTTTGGAATCAGTGGTTCCATTTCTTTATGGATATTGTTGGGCTGTAATTTATGGATGGTTTACGTGAGTGTGATGTTACTAATAAAAATGAATGCCGGAGCAGCCAGAATGGTGATGTTTAGTTCTTATTTTTATCTGATGATTGTGTTTTTGGCCTTGTTGTTCGATAAAGTACCAACGATTCCTGTTACCTGATCATTGGTTTGATCAAATTGAAAAAAGTTTATAAAAAAATATTTAATTATGATTGCTGTGATGAAAGAGACAAAAGAGAAATTGCATCCCCTTAAATATAATTTATGGGTGGGGCTGGCAAGTATCGTGATGATGTTTGCGGCTTTTAGTAGTGCATTTATTGTAAAAAGAAGCCAGGGAAATTGGATCTCATTTGACCTTCCTCTTATTTTCTGGTATTCTACAGGGGTTATTATTCTGAGTAGTGTAACTATTATGCTTAGTAAAAAAGCATTCCAGAACCGGCAGATGGGAGCATATAAAAATTGGTTGATAACGACAATTGTATTAGGAGTTCTCTTTGTAGCGTTGCAGTATATCGGATTTACTGAATTGTGGGCTAGAGGAATTACCCTTACAAGGAACGTGGCTTTCTCCTTTTTATATGTCATTGTCGGGTTACATGCCTTACATATAGTAGGAGGAATTATAGCGATGTGTTTTGTTTTGGCCAAAGCCTACAGCAAAAAAAGAAAAGTGTATACATCTGTGCCGATTGATCTGATGAGTACCTATTGGCATTTTGTTGACTTTTTATGGATATATCTTTTGATCTTCCTGGTGATGGTGAAGTAGTTTTAAATTGCCGGAAGAATCTAGAATAGTAAATTTTAATTTTATTTTTGTAATAACCTTTTAACGTAGAATAAATGGAAACAGCACTGGCACAATCCAAAGCAAATAAGTGGACGGGGGGCAAAAGCCCGTTCAATGTGAGTTATGGGAAACTCATGATGTGGTATTTCTTATTGAGCGATTCCTTTACATTTGGTGCGTTCTTAATTTCCTATGGTTCTATCCGTTTTAGCCAAAATTTCTGGGTAGATCATAACTATGTTTTTAACTCTTTTCCATTCATGGGTCATGCAAGCCTTCCGCTGGCTTTTGTAAGTGTAATGACGTTTATTCTGATCTTCAGTTCTGTAACCATGGTTCTGGCGGTAAATGAAGGGCGCAAGATGAATAAGGCCGGTGTTGAAAAATGGCTTTTGCTGACCATTATTGGTGGTTTAGCTTTCCTTGGTTGCCAGGCCTGGGAGTGGCATCATCTTCTTACAGGTCATACGGCTGTTTTGGTTGATGGTGTTATTGAGCATTGGAACACAACTACAGCGCACAATCCATTTGGTCCTAAGGTAATGTTTGAAGGGGCATTGGTGGCAACACCCGGTCCTGTAGCATTTGGCGGGTACTTTTTTGGAATTACCGGATTTCATGGTTTCCACGTTTCCATAGGTGTTTTCTTGTTGATCCTTACCTATTTTAATACAAGAAAAGGAGTGTTCCATAAGAGAGGTCATTATGAAATGGTTGAAAAAATCGGTCTTTATTGGCACTTTGTGGATTTGGTTTGGGTATTTGTATTCCTTGCATTTTATCTGATTTGATTTCTAAATCCCTGACAGGTAAATAATTTGAACTGGTTTATAAAAAATAATTTTAATCAATTTTTTAAATAAAAATTATGGCGGCACATTCTGCAACACTCGTTATTGATGAAGAACAAGATAAAGCGCACGTAAAGAAGATATGGAAAGCCTTTTGGATATTAGCTGTTTTAACGGTGATAGAGCTTGCCCTGGGTTTAACCATTTATTTCCTTGAAATGGGTGTGGTATCTTATTGGGTGATCTTATTTATCAAAGGAGTTATTACCATTCTCACTTTCGCAAAAGCCTTTTATATCATTTCCATATTTATGCACTTAGGTGATGAAGTACGTACTATGATGCTTTCATTAGCCATTCCTGCTACTTTATTCATCTGGTTCATCACAGCCTTTTTGTGGGACGGAAATAGTTTTAAAAACTTAAGAAACACAGATGCAGGTTCAAGAATATACATTGAACAAAATAGCAAGCATGCAACTCCTCCTGCACCTCCGGCTAAAACCATCAAGGGATTAGATTAAAGAGAGTGAATAAAATATTAAAGGTTTGCCAAAGAATCCCTGTAGGATGATTTTTGAAGCGTTACCTTACTTAAAAATTAGCCATTGCGACCTGCAATGGCTAATTTTGCATTTAGAAAAATGAATGAATGAACAAGAAAGCATTACTCGCATTATCTATTGCGATTCTTTTACCACTTACCGGCTATTTTTTGTTAGGATATTTTAGCAGCAGGGATGTCATTATGCCTCGTAGATATTTTTACGATGATGTAAAAACAACAGAGCAAAATGGAAAAACAACTTACGATACAGTATGGCATAAAGTAAAAAATATACAACTGACCAATCAATTAAATCAACAGGTATCTCTGGATGATTTGAATGGAAGAATCATTGTGGTCAGTTTCTTCTTTACCCGTTGCCCGACCATTTGTCCAAAATTGGGAGATGCTATGAGAAAATTACAAAATTCATTTCCTAAAAATGATTCTATTGTACAGTTTATTTCAATGACAGTAGATCCAAAGCATGACTCCGTACCGCAGCTTCGGCACTGGGCAGAGAAGCATCATGTAAACCCGGATAACTGGTGGGTTGTAACCGGGAACAGGGACAGCATTTATGATTTTGCTTTTACGGAGATAAAAGCAAGTGTAGCGGATGTAAATGTGGATACTGCTTTTGTACATACAGAGAATTTCTTCCTCCTTGACAAGAATCGTGTTATCAGGGGATGGTATAATGGTTTGGATTCTACTGCTCAGTCAAGATTAGTGCGGGATATTCCTTTATTAATGTTGGAAAAAAATAAAAAGAAATCGTTCAAAGATTTTTTTAATCAGTTAATCAACAACGCATATACCCCAAAGTAATTTTATGATCCTTAATTCCGGTGAATCGTTTCCAAAACCAATACTCCCTCCCAATGATAAGAAAGCAAAACTGTTTATTTGGATTGTTTCCATTATTGTCTTTTTAGGTATTGCAGCGCTTTCCAGGATTAAATTGGATATTAATGTTGGATTTGATTCTCATTACTTTGCCGCTGCGAATGCGATCATTAATGCATGCGTTTCGATTCTTTTAATAGCAGGACTATTAGCTATTAAAAGAAAAAAATATCATCTTCATAAAAATCTGATGATCGGAGCTATTATCCTGTCTATCCTGTTTTTAATTTCTTATGTGTGCCATCATCTGACTACAGGTGATACTAAATTTGGAGATATAAATGGCGACGGCATTCTGAGCCTGGATGAAAAGGCGTTAGTTGGGAACCTGCGTTATTTTTATTATTTCATTTTACTAACGCATATTCCACTGGCTGGAATTATTTTACCCTTCATTTTATTTACAGCTTATCGTGCCCTTTCCGGAAATTATGAAAAGCATAAAAAACTGGCAAGAATCACCTGGCCGGTCTGGTTTTATGTGGCCATAACCGGCGTGATTATTTATTTAATGGTGAGTCCGTATTATTAGTTTTTAGTTTATTGTTTTTAGTTTGAAGTTGGGTTCGTAGTTCAAAGTTCAAAGTTCAGAGTTCAGAGTTCAGAGTTCAAAGTTCAGAGTTCGTAGTTCGTAGTTCAGAGTTCGAAGTTCAAAGTTCGGAGTTCAGAGTTGTGAAATCAACGCGCAGCATTTAACACAAAGTTTTCAACGCGCAGCATTCAACCTGATACCTGATACCTGATACCTGAAACCTGAAACCTAATACCACCACCTCCTCACCAAATCTTAATCCGCTCACTTTCCGGCTTATACATTTTGTCTCCTGGCTTTACATCAAATGCTTTATACCAACTATCCATATTGGTTAATGGTCCGTTTGTTCTGTACATACCCGGAGAATGCGAGTCAGTCAGTATTCTTTGTGCCGCTGCTTCCGGTAGAATATTGGAACTCCAAACCTGTGCCCAGCTTAGGAAGAAACGTTGGTCAGGAGTGAAGCCATCTATCTTTTTATCACCTTTTCCCTGTGGTGTTTTTTTGAATGCTTCGTAAGCAATATTTAAACCTCCAAGATCTGCCAGGTTTTCTCCTAAGGTTAATTTTCCATTTACATGAATGGAATCATTTACGATATAACCATTATACTGATTGACCACTTTTTGAGCAAGTGCTGTAAATTTTGTTGCATCAGATTCTGTCCACCAGTCTTGCAGATTTCCGTCGGCTGCATATTGGCGTCCCTGGTCATCGAAGCCATGTGTTAGTTCATGCCCAATCACTGCAGCGGCTCCACCATAATTTACGGCATCATCCGCTCCGAAATCAAAGAAAGGAAATTGTAAGATTCCTGCCGGAAAGGCAATTTCATTATTACTTGGACTATAGTACGCATTAATTGTAGGTGGTGTCATTCCCCATTCGGTTTTATCAACAGGTTGACCCATTTTATTTACCATTTTGTTGTAACGGAAAAGAGCAATACTTTCCATATTTCCGAAGAAATCATCACTCTTTATAACAACGCCGGGATAGGTTTCCCATTTATCCGGGAAACCGATTTTATTTACGATAGCGTGTAGTTTCACCAATGCCTGCTTTTTGGTGGAATCGCTCATCCAATCAAGGCGCTCTATTCTATCTGCGAACGTTTCCTGCACATTTTTTACCAAAGCCAGCATCCTGTCTTTGGCTGCCTGCGTAAAATATTTTTCTACATATAGCTGTCCGATCAATTCGCCAAGACTGCGATCCGTCAGGTTACTCACCCGCTGCCATCTTGGAGTCATTTCCTTCTGACCGGTTAATACTTTTTCAAATGCAAATTGACGATTTACAAAATCGCTGCTGAGATATGGAGCCGCAGATTTTATAACAGACCATTCGAGATAGGCCTTCCAGGTTTCCAATGGTACTGCGGTGAAAAGCGCATCTGCAGCTTTAAAAAATTCCGGACTATTGACTATCAAGCTATCCGCTCCGTTTACTTTCATTGTTTTTAACAGAGTTGTCCAATTAAAACCAGGCGTTTCTTTACTAAAATCTGCCAGAGAGAATTTGTTATAGGTTTTCTTCGGATCCCTCATTTCCACCCTGCTCATTTGAACTTTCGCCAGGGCGGTTTCAAGAGCCAAAATAGCTGAAGCTTTATGATTTGCCAATTGGTCATTATCGCCAATAAGTTTGAACATATCTGTCATATAGTTCTGGTAATCTTTCCGGATCGATTTCATCCGGCCATTGTCACTGATATAGTAATCCCTGTCAGGTAAAGAGGTACCTCCCTGCATTAATCTTGGGATATAGGTATTCACATCCTTACTATCCTGCCCTACATAAAAGATAAACAAAGGACTTCCGGTGCCTGCTACACGCATGGTAGCTATTTCATTTAAAGCTTGCTCCTTTGAAGTGATCGCCTTTATTTTATTTAAATCGGCCTTGATGGGCGTAAATCCTTCTTTTTCAATCCGGGCACTATCCATACCACTGGTATAAAAATCCCCCACGCGTTGGGCAATAGAATTTTTCGACCGGTTTGTTGCAGCATCTTGCGCCAGGTCTCTTAATCTTTCTGTTGAGTGCTCTGCTAATTTTTCAAAACTTCCCCAACGGGTTTTAGAAGAAGGCACAGGATTATTTTTTAACCAGGTGCCATTTGCATATAAATAAAAATTGTCTCCCGGTTTTATCGAGTTGTCAATATTTGCTTTATCGATATATTTCATGGGAGAGTTTTTGGATTGACTCTTTTGAGCAAAAGCTCCGGTTGTAAAAAGGAAGGAACAACAAAGGAGACAGACTGTAATATTTTTCATTAAAAAAGGGTTTTCTCAAATTTAAAGAAAATCAAATTGTTTTCGGGTGAAAATATGATCAATGGAATAATACAAAAAGTATCATTTATATCGTATGAAAATTCATTGGGCTAAGGGCTTTAACTCATTCTCAAATAACTCCAACCCTCCGACTGCCGCACAATGAGATGCGCTACGGCGGATGGAATTACCCGGGCGAATGGAAGTAAAGAATCTTTCTCAATGTTTTGGGCCGTCATTGCATTTTGACAAACCAGGAAGGCAACGCCTTTCTGATGCAACTGTTCAAGGTTATTTTTCAAAATTGAATCGTTGAAAAGCATTTCAATTCCATGGCTATGTGTGACCACTTCTATGTTTATATTTTCCAGGGCTTTTAAAATATTATTCACCTGGCCAATGGTGGCTTTTTGGAGTTTAAGATCATTGCCTGATAATTGTATGACTACTTTATACTCCTTTTCACTTTTATTCATAATTAAGATTAATTGGAAGGTTTTTTGGGAAGATGATTTATAAGTAGAGAATAGTTCTCTTCGTCAAAACACACAAAAATCACTTTTTGAACCTGTTCATTATCTTCCAGGAAAGTGGTGACAGTATTGATCGAAATAACGGCTGCTTTTTCTTTTGGAAAATGATAAATTCCTGTGCTGATATTTGGGAAAGCAATTGTTTTGCATTGATGTTCTACAGCTAGTTTTAAGGAATTTGTATAACAATCCGCCAGTAATGTTTCTTCGTTATTCTTTCCGCCACGCCATACAGGACCTACTGTATGAATGACAAATTTTGCGGGCAGGTTTCCACCGGAAGTAATAACTGCCTGACCAGTTTTACATTCTCCCTGCCTCTTCACGATTTCCTTACATTCTTCCAGGATTTTTTTGCCTCCTGCACGATGAATGGCTCCATCCACACCACCTCCACCCATGAGTGAGGAGTTTGCAGCATTGACAATAACATCCACAGATAGTTTTGTAATGTCTCCTTTTATAACTTCGATTCTGCTTGTTATTTTTTCCATAGTTAAACACGAATTTTAAGCACTAATTACACGAATTCTTCGAGCCTGGAATGCCGGACACCTGACACCTGACACCTGAAGCCTACAACCTATCACCTATCACCTACCTCCTTACCGATGCTCCGCGTACACCTTCGCAGGAATTTCTCTATGAAGAATGGCCATTTCTTCTGCGCTTAATGGCGGAAGAGTGACCGCTTTTACTGCATCTTCCAATTGGTCCATTGTGCGCATTCCAATAATAGCTGAAGTTACTGCGGGATGGTTTAAGACGTATTGAATCGCTATTTGGGAAGATTTCTTATTGTTATCTGACATGCGATCCAAAAGTTCTTTTGCTTGCTTAACTTCTGGTTCGGAATATCCCAAATATTCCTTCGCCGGTTTGTTGATCAGTAAGCCGGATGCAACACTTCCGCGAGTCAACACACCAATATTATTTTCAAGCAAAAGGTTTAGTGTGCTTTCCTCCGGACGTTTGTCCAGAAGGCTGTATTGTGTCATGACGCTCACCATCGTTCCATGTTTTACATGTTCCCGGATTACATTCGGCCGGATAGAGGAAAGGCCATAATTTAGAATTTTACCTTGTTTTAGCAGAATCTCAAAAGCCTCAATGGATTCTTCAATATTATCCTGCATGGTACCACCATGCAGTTGGAACAAATCCAGATAATCTGTCTGTAATCTTTTCAAACTCTCATCGGCGCATTTCAGAATATACTCTTTCCGCGGATTCCAATCCCAGGCACTTCCGTCAGGTCTCCATTCGTTTCCGGCTTTTGTGGCGATAATTATTTTATCCCTTTTTCCTTTAAAAACCTTACCCAGCATGATTTCATTTTCCCCTTTATCATAAATGTCTGCCGTATCAAAATAATTAATTCCTTTATCGATGGCTGCATCAATCATTTGATTAAAATCCGGTTGATC
>JBBSUB010000187.1:0-8870 GCA_038235345.1 Chitinophagales bacterium | reverse complement strand
AGAAAGAGATAGAATTGTGATTGATCTTACAAATCCATCCATAACCATTGAAGGAAACAATAATGATTATTTAAAGCTGGCGGTATATTTTAATCGAAAATTCGTTTTACACTATATCGACGATCAACAAATTCTTTTCGATAAAAGCTTTGTGGATATCCGGGATTCGTACAAATACCTGGAAAAATATTTTACCGGAACCTTCGATAAGTCTGAATTTAAAAAACAAAATACCTGGCTTATAAAGAACGTACAACACTTTGTTAGCCAGGATTTCCGTTACACAGTAACGACTGATTCAATCCGGAAATACTTATGGTCCACAAGTGCCTTGAATTTAATATTTTCAGTAGTTATTATTTTTATTTTCCTTTTTAAAAATGAACTACCCATAAATTATATCGCCCTATTTTTTATATTTCTTTTCATGCTCTTCCTGGGAGGTGGGCTAAACCTGATCTTATTTTTCAACTACTACGCTTACTGTAAAGACAAAATACTCATCATGTCAAAGGGTAACGATGTATTCTACTACGGTCATAAAACATCGCCGGTTAAATACAACAAAAAGGATATCCTTCAATTCACAACAATAAAGAGTCGAAGCCACAGAAGCCCGATAGCAGATTTTGCTATTATTAAAATTCAATTTAAGGATGGCACAATCATCAAAATTCCAAACTTATTGGTGGACGATTTTAATTTAGGACATAAATTATTTCAATACCGCAACATTAAAAAGGGTAGATTTCCATTTATTAAAACCTAATAGGAACCAGTATTTGCAAATTGTCCACAGTCCCCTATTCCGAACCTCATTTCAAAAATCAAAGAAAGAATTACTAAAAAGTAAAGAAAGAATTTGACCTCCAAGACACGAAGTTCACGAAGAAGACAAGAAGAAAAATTCGTTTTTCCTCTTTGAGCACTTAGACATTTGGTAGTAAATCACTCAAATTTTTTTTTATACCACAAAGTCACAAAGGACAAAAAGAAGAAAAGAAAAAAACAAACAGAAAAAATCGATTCCACCTTTGTGTAAATGGTGTCTTGTTGGTATACTGTTTTCTTTACTTTGAAAACATAGTAGACACTATGATCACGAAGAAAAAAGTAAAAAACGAAGTTTTTTCCCTTTGTGTCCTTCGAGCCTTGGTGGAATATTGTTTTTTTTAAGAACTTAACCGGTTTTTTGATTGATATTATTTGCATGAAAAGTATGCCCTCCCCCACTCAAAAAAAGCATGCATTTCAAATTGTCGCTGGTCGGAAACTTGTCGGACGTCGAAGCATAAGTTTTGGTTGGTGTCCACAGGTTTCAAAAAAGTCTCACTCATTTTTAAATTCAATCAAAGATTCGACCCCGTTGGGGTCGGGCTTTCAACTCTGGCTTTAACTATCAACATTTGACCCCATTGGGGTCTGGTAAACTCATCAACGATAAGAATGTTTAACTGACTAAACGCTATTTGGCGATTAACAATTTATTTTGTAACCGAAATGATTTGCAGGTAATTTCATCTAATGAACTGGCGTAAACATTTTTCGACAGGAGGTTTTAAATTATTAATTACCGGGAAGATTTTTCATATTTAAGATACTCTGCAACAAAATTTCAGGAACTTTTTTAGAAAGTAATAATTATCTTTTGCAACTATTTATACCGAATATAAATAGTAAATAGTGAAAAAAAAGTCTTAAATCGGCATAATAACATTCAATATTTACTCAATTTCCCTCGAATTATTTTATAAAATAACGTGGTATTATTTCTTCTCTAAAATTATTATCCATTTAATTATATAGAAGATTCTAACGAACCCAACGGGGTCACATGTTGATAGAAAATGTTAAACACTGTCACACCGACCCCAACGGGGTCGAATATTGGCCGCGAAATTTTCAGATTTGAATAGTGATAAAACTCCCTCCCGGTAATATTTCTCAATGTATTTAAAATGTCGCGGGTTGGCGTCTCATTAACTCAATCGGTGCCCCGTCCTTGTTGTACGATTGTCCTATATTAATTTGTCGCGGGTTAATGGAGACACTAACATGCGGCGACTCGCCGTGGGCGGGTACTCACCCACCCACTTTCATCTCGGCAATGCGACATATTGAAATGCGCTCAAAAAAAATGTATAACGCCAGGGTTAACAATTAAATATTAATTTTAAACCTGTATCTAAAAGCCTGAATACTTCCAGGAAACAGAAATTATAATTTCAGGCTTGTATAAACCCATGGATGATGAACATAACGCTCACATCATTCAAGGTTCATAAAACTTAAAAAATGATCAAAAAAATCATCTTGTTGTTTGGAGTCGCTTTGACTTTTTCTATGTTTGGTTTTGCGCAAAGCAACCAAATACAAAAACTGGATGGAAGCTATATATCCCCTGCACAACTCAATAATCTTATCAATCAATTGATGACGAAGGCGAAGGTTGACGGATTAAGCATTTCTATTCTGAATGATAATAAACCGGTTTATGTAAGATCATTCGGTTACAAGAATAAAGAAACAAAGGAATTGTTAGACACGTCAACCGTTTTGTATGCAGCCAGTTTCAGCAAAGCTGTATTTGCTTTTCTCACCATGAAACTGGTTCAGGAAGGAACGATAGATTTAGACAAACCTCTTTATCAATACCTGGACAAACCTTTGCCTGACTACGAATATTACAAAGACCTTTCGAAGGACGATCAGTGGAAATTAATAACCCCACGCATGTGTCTGAGCCATACGACAGGCCTACCCAATGTAAGATGGATAAATGTCCATACCGGTGAAGAGGATACGATTGGGAAAATGGCGATCTATTTTAAACCAGGAACCAGGTATGCTTATTCAGGGGAAGGATTAAAACTTTTACAATTAGTTCTAGAGAAAATCACCGGGAAAAATGTGGATGAATTAGCCATGGAGAAAATATTTAAACCCTTTGGCATGACCAGAACCGGTTACATCTGGCATGCAAACTTTGACGATAATTATGCCATAGGACATGATGAAAACGGTCGTTTATTGCCGAAGAAAAAACGAACTGTTCCGGTAGCATCGGGTTCCATGGTGACAACTATAACAGACTACACCAGGTTTATCCAAAATGTTCTGCAGGGAAATGGACTCACTAACACACTCAAAAGCCAAATGCTTTCGCCACAAATAGAAATCGTTTCCAAATATCAATTTCCGACAATTACAGATGAAGTAACTACAGATAACAAGTCAATCCAGTTGTCGTACGGATTGGGTTGGGGACTATTCAAATGCACCTACGGAAAGGCCTTTTTTAAAGAAGGACATGATGATGGCTGGAGACATTACAATGTGAACTTTCCGGATAAAAAGATTGCCATAATCATCATGACAAACAGTGCCAATGGGGAAGGTATTTTTAAGGAATTATTAGAAAAAGCTATTGGAGATTCTTGTACTCCCTGGCAATGGGAAAGGTATATCCCATATGATTACAAAGCTACGGACAAGGCGGCTGGAAATTGAAAACGGAAATTAAGCCCCATATCCAAATCGCCCCGATAAATAATCAAAATTACAAACACTGCATCTCTAAATAGGGCGGAAAAGTAATTGAAAGATAATGATTCAGGGCCTGGTGATGTGAAGAAAACCGAGACAAAACTTTTCAGATTCTCACCGCAGTTAAACCTCAAAAACTGTCCCGATACCTACCAGGATTGAATGTAATCCTAAACCCGCTGAATTCACATGTCGCTCCTCCGGAGCTTGATTTTTCCTTTTCGTTTTTCTTGTTTTAATCCTACTAATATGTCACTCCTCCGGAGCTTGATATTCCCTTTTCCTTTTGCTTGTTTTAATCCTACTAATATGTCTCTCCTCCGAAGCTTGTATTGAACCGATGCTTGCAGATATAAACTTTATTTTGTAGCCTTTTCTTTTTTAAAATTGTATTTCATTCCGAAATTTAGTACGCTATTTTCTGTATTATAGGAATATTTTCCAAAAAATCCATCACTATTTCCTTTGGTCGCTCCTTCAATAAATTCAATATCTACATACACCGCCATGTTTTTATTTATGAAGTAATTTAAACCATAGCCTGCATTTATACTTCCATAATGCTTTGGGTAATCTGTTTTTAAATTTGGTGAGTAATGACCGTAAATACTTTTAGTTTCAAAATTATATGCATATCCGAGTTTTAAACTTCCTGCTAAATTCTTATAAAATCTGAATTCCCATTTCAAGTCAAGTGGTATTGAAATCACTGCGCCATTAAACGTTCCAAAACTTTCATCAGTGCCTAAATCAAACCAACCTCCGCTGTGCGTATCTGGCTTATAAAACGAAACTCCTGTTTTATAATATTTCATTCTACCAGTTACACTCCATTGCCTTGCAAAATAGAATTCAGATAAAATTCCGCCTTGAAATGAATAGTTAGATTCTCCAAACGAAAAAGAATGGATCTTATTGATACCAACCTCTCCGCCGAAAAACCATTTCCCTCTTGGATTAACAATTTCGTTTGTTTGTGAAATAATTTTATTTGAAATCAAACTTAAAAATATAATAAATACTATTTTGTATTTCATTTTTCATTTTTTAGGTGCTGTTTTTCTAACGTTTCCACTAACGTTTGAGTATATGCAAAGCCCAGGAATTAAAAATTATCCAGGCCAATAAAAATGCACAATTGAAAATATAAAGTGGAAGTTAGCAACAAAAACCCGGATTGTAAACCATCTGCTGGAACCGCTACCGATGCCTTTACCTTGCCGATGTATGTTACATTGAATACGGCTACTTTTACAAATACAGATATTCGCGGTAGAAATCCTGTTTCGTTAAATGGATGCGATTGACTTAAAATTATAAATCAAGAATACTCATCGCTATATTACCCGCAAATTTATTTTTATCTATTATACTTACCAGATTTCCATTTTGGGTAAGAGGAACAAATGAAAATTTCATCTCCAAAATTTGTTTGGCTTGAGCAAGATCACTCTTCGAATGCTCCATTTCGATAAAATCGGTCATGAAAGATTTTCCAAGCCACTTATCAAGTAACCTTTTATTTACAATTACTTTGTTCGCCATCTCTCCCCCGTCCATCCTACCTAAAGCCATACTGTAATCCTGAACCCTGGAGATTATTTTTTGCCCATCTTCAATAGGAAAGTTGTAATCTCTTAAGGTTTCATAGTATGCTTTTGCAATTTTTGGAAATGCATTTGTTAGACTTTTTAGAATTGAAAGAGGTGTTGTCAATCCAATAAATTCTTTATTGTATAAAAAAGCAAAACACCGGATTGATGTATAATCAACAACTAATGCGGAAAGAAGAAATAAGCGACTCGACCACCAATAATCTCCATCGTGAAGGTTAATATCAAGAACACCAATATTTTTTGTATCGTTTATCAAACTATGAATGCTATTGATTATATCGCTGTTCAGTGACATTCCCAAAGGACTTCTTTCAATGTCAGAAAAGGTTTCTGTTTTACCCACAGTTCCTTGCCAGGCTTTTGCAATTGATAAAGACACAGCCACACTTGCCTTTCTGCCCAAATCATCCGGTGAATTAAAAAATGAAACAAGGGCATCATTTGTAAGACTATTTCTAAAAATTTTAATTCGCTCCCCGGCATTGTTATCTCCCGTAAATGCATCCATTTTATTAGGAAGACATTCTACAGATTCTTCAAGTATGAAAATTAAACAAGGGATGTTGTTTTTTTTGGCGTGACGATATTCGCGTTCAGTTATTGATAGTTCTTCCGGATTATCCGTTTTTGGAACAAACCCATATCTCCAACCAAAAATACCAATGTATATATTGCACTGCTCAACATCTTCAAGACACTTTAGGACAGGCAGTTTGTCTTCCGCAACATAATTTTCCATATGGACAACCTTGTGACCAAGCTGAGTCAGAGTCTCAATTACTTTTAGCCTATATTCCTGGAGGTCTTTAAATGTCGATGAGATATAAATTATTGCCATAATCATTAAATTAAGATTCTATTTAAATAGTCACTTTCTTCTGTTTGCTACCATCGATTGTATCTTCAAAATTACGAACACGCATAGGTATATCAGGAATATTTTTGTTTTATTCATTATCAAACCATTATATAATTTCACGAGCTACATATTATGATTTATACTATTGCTCAATACAAATTCTATCGCTTCAATAAACCCATAAACTTATCCTCCGAAAAATTAATTTCTGATAATAAACAATACCCTATTACCTTTTGTATTGTTGTTGCGTGAATTAAGAAAAAGTATTTTTTAAAGAAGGACATGATGATGGCTGGAGACATTTTAATGTGAATTTCCCGGATAAAAAGATTGCAATCATTATTATGACAAACAGCGCGAATGGAGAAGGAATTTTTACAGAATTATTGGAAAAAGCAATAGGAGATAGTTTTACACCATGGCAATGGGAAAGGTATACTCCTTATGATTATAAAGGAATAGACACCGCGGATAGAAAATGACACCGGACTATTAAAAACACAAAAAATAAATAATTAAAATCACAAACTATGCATCTCTGAATCAGGGAGTAATATGTGTTGGCAGATAATGATTCCCGGCTTGAAATGAATTTTTAGGGTGCATTTCAATATGTCGCATCGTCACGTTGAAAGTGGGTGGTGAAGACACCGCCCACGGCGCGTCGCCCGGGGTTGGTGACCCCACCATCCCGGGACAATTTGAAATGCACCCAATTTTTAGATCCTCCATTTGAAAAAGAACTAATTTTTTTTATTCCAACTTCTCCATCAAAAATCCATTCCCCTTTTGGATTTACAATTGTGTTTGTTTGTGAACTAATTTTATTTGACAACAAACTGAAAACTATAATAATAAATATTTTGTATTTTATTTTATCTTTTTTGGTGCAGTTTTTCTGTGGTTCAGTCTTAGGATTTCACATTAAGCTGGTGTGGAATAGCTGATAAAGGATTGGTGCGGTATGTGAATATGACACAATACATGTATCTTATGCCTGATGGTAAAACGCTAATCATCCGTAGCGTTATTCGAAAATTTGGGTTTATTGTAAAATAAATAACAGAACAATTTTGTAAGGACGATTAAAATAGAATTCTCTGAAATGTTTATTGTCTATTTTATGCACATTCAGCATGATGCCCTGAGCACCGTATTGCAAGACCTTTCCCGGATTTACCTGGGGAAAGTCCCGGTCTTAAACGATCAGGGCTTTTTTATATTTTGCAACCGGCTTTAGGTTTAGTGCCTTTCTTCAATACGCATAATGTCAGGCAGTCGTTTTTTTCTTCGCAGTCAAAATCGTGTGTATATCTATTTCTGTCTCCGATTTTTTATATGCCACCTTAAATACTTTCAGTTCTACAAATGAATTTTCTATAAGCTGTAGTTCAACTTTGTCTAAGTTATGATAATAGAAATAACTTCTATCCCCACTGCTACCAACTTGAAAGTCTGATTTGCCCGGATCACCTTCAACGAAACTTAGATATAAAAGTCCATGGTCATTTAGTAATTTTTTAGCGTCAACAATCAACTTTTCGACGTCCTTTTGTGATAAATAAGGCAAGCAAAAACCACAAACTATTCCGTCAAATTTTTCTGAAAGTTCATTGATTTGTCTTGTGTCCATTACGCTGAATCTTGCTGTTGGGTTATTCTTTTTTGCAAGTTCTATCATATTTTGGGCAATATCAATTCCATATATTTTAAAGTCAGGCCGCTTTGATAAAAGATATTTTGTAATGTTTCCTGGCCCACAACCGATTTCCAATATTTCTGCTTTTTCTTTGAATACTGAATTACAAATAAAATCATACGTCTCATTATACAAATCAAAATCCATAAACTTGTCTTGATATAATGATGCAACTTTATTCCAGGTTTCAAAAGTTTCTTTATATCTGTCCATCGGAATGTTTGGTTAAAATGCTATCTGACGGTACGCATTTATGCACGCATGAAATTAGAATTCCGGTCTGCCGGAGCCGTTGCCTCCCGATAGCTATCGGGATATAAATAAAAGTTCATTGTCATTACTATCACTAATAAGAGTTTTTTTAGCCAGAACTAAAGATAGAACTTATTCTTAAATTCATTATTAGCACATCAACCATGCTTGCACGGATATTCCGGTGATGTTGCATAAATGTCGTTCGGCACGGTCTAATTTGCAAGTTTTCGCTTATTTATTTCAACATTGAAATTGATTTTTGCGTCCAATGCTTTGAAAACTTTCAAGATAGTTTCAAAACGGGCATCTGTCAAACTGTTTTCAATTTTTGAAATCTGTGCTTTTTTCACGCCAACAAGTTCGCCCAATTGTTCTTGAGCCAAATTTCTTTCTAAGCGAATTTGTTTAATGGTTTGTCCTAATAAATCAAGACGAAGTTCGTTCTCAAACTCGTCTCTTTTTTTTGTTCCTTTTTTACCGATGTATTTGTCGGTAAGTTGGCCCAAACTGTATGTTTTCATTTCTTTTTATTTTTCCCGTTAAAATATTTTTCTCTCAATCTTTCAGCTTTTTAAATTTCACTTTTTGGAATTTTGTCCGTTTTCTTTATCAGTCCGTGAGTTGAAATTACAACCGTAACTTCTTTGTCAGTTTTGTCCCAAAATGCAAAAAGTCGATAATGCGTTTTGTTATATTTAGTTCTAAATTCCCAAATTTCGTCTTGAAGTTTTTTGAAAAGTTCTTTGTCGTTTGTGCTATGGGATCTCTAAATGTTATAGACGACTTTTGCCCTTGAGTTCTTTCGCTTCTTCTTAAAAGTCAACCCCGAATTTATAATCCATTCGCTCATTTTAAACAAAGGTAAAAGTTTCTTTCTCAGGAAACAAAGTTT
>JBBSUB010000186.1:0-8996 GCA_038235345.1 Chitinophagales bacterium | reverse complement strand
TGGTATGTATCCGTAAAATAACGGTTATCCCTATTGCTTCTGGTAGGTATACGTGATGTTACGGATGCATCCAATTCAGAAGGATCCAGATCCCATTGTTTCTTTGTATAACCTTTAAAAAATTTCTCATACAATTCGCGTCCGACTTTGGCCACCACAGCATCTTCGGAGGTTTGCGGTCTTCCGTTCTTTACCGCCCGGGATTCCAGAAATCCCACTACCTCGCTGCTGTTTAAGTGCAGACCATACAATTCATTAATGGTATTCAGGTTGATTGGTATAGGCACCAAAAGCCCATCCACACTTGCCAACACACGATGTTCATACGGCCTCCATTTGGTGAACTCTCCCAGGTAAGAAAACACATCTCTGCTGTTCGTATGAAATATATGGGGTCCGTATTTGTGAACGAGTAAGCCATCCTCATTGTAATAATCATAGGTATTCCCGGCTATGTGGTGTCTTTTTTCAACCAACAATACTTTCTTATTAGCTACTGTTGCCAATCTTTCTGCAAGCACGCCTCCGGCTAGTCCCGCACCTACTATTAAATAATCAAACATATTGGGTCTTATTTATGGTTATAAAAATAGTTTTTCCTTTTAGGGTTTCCTTTAGCAATCCAGCCATCTCCCGATAGGTTTGATCCCAGGAAATGTTGGCTAAAAAATGGTCTGCCTTTTTAATCCTTTCCACTTTGGAATCTTCATTCAGCAGTCTTTCTGCTGCACAGATAAAATCTTCGGCACTATCTGCAATTTCTACCAAACCATTAATGCCGTAAGGATTCACTACATCCGTGATGGAAGTAGAAATAACGGGTTTACCACCTGCCAGATATTCGGGGGTTTTTGTAGGACTAATAAATTGCGTGGATTCATTTTTAGCGAAGGGTAAAAGGGCAATATCCCAACCGGATAAATAAGCCGGGAGTTCTTTATAATTCTTTCCACCCAGGTAATGGATATTTTGTTTTTGTGGTAATGAAGCCGGATCGATTTTTACAACCGGGCCTACCAAAACAATATGCCAATCGGGACGCAGATCAGAAAGTTTATCAAGCAGATCAATATCCAGTCTTTCATCAATTACACCAAAGAAACCAAGTCGCGGATGAGGAATACTTTCCTGGTCTGCCGGATCTACATTCACCGATCTTGCCTGGGCGAAATGCTCTTTATCAATACTGCTTGGAAAGCAAAAAATGTTTTGATGCAGGGTTTTCTTTGCCTCGAATAAACTACGCCCGCCAGTGAAAACAATATTTGAAATTCGCATTAATTCTTTTTCAATATTTTTTAGATCGGCGGGCGCAAATTTAAAGGCAGATAATTCATCCATACAATCATACACGATCATTTCCGGGTCCAGATGATCACTCCAGGCAAGTGCCATGGGAGAATAATACCAGATAAAATAAGTTTCAATGTTTTCATTTACAATCAACGAATCGATCAATTCTTTCAGGATCAGATTTCGCTCTTCAACCGGTGTATCAACGGAAACCTGGGGTATAACAATAAATACATTTGGATAGGCAGGGTCTTGTTGAATAGTATACTCATTTTTAATTGCATTAAATATGGGTTCTTCAACATAATACACACGACGATCATTTGAAAATCTTGTCAGCAGGTGTTGAGGACGTTGAAACACAAAATTCCATCTCAGGTGACTAAAACAAATCAGGTCCATAAAGTGTTTTTTAGTGGGGTTAATAAAGAAAAGTTCATAAACAATTTCAAAAGCAGGTACATCCGTAAAGTCCAATAACATGCCATTTGAAGAAATAAAAAAATAAAACGTGGCGATAAAATTATTTCGGAGTATTGATGCAAAAATTCTACAAAAAGGAAAAAAATCGCATCAAATGGGAATAATCTTATTCCACTATTGGTGATAATCATTAAAGAGAACGTAACATTTATTTTTCGGAAAACTATTTTATCATTAGTATTTACCCAATTCTACCCCCGAAAGACAATATAAAAATTTGGCACTTAATCTGAATATATGTGTACAATAATTCAAAAACTTTAATCATCAAAAAAATTAAAAATGAAATCAACATCAAACAAAACAACCCCGGCTCCGGCGAAAAAAACAGCGGCTACTCCCGCCAAAAAAACAGCAGCTACATCTGCAAAAAAAACCACGTCTAAAAGCACCTCCGGTAAATCTGGTAGTAACGTGGCGCACGGCTTAAGTGATTTATTTGAGGATATGCTAAAAGACATCTATTGGGCAGAAAAAGCTTTGACGAAAACTCTTCCAAAAATGGCGAAAAAAGCGACTTCTGATAATTTAGTGCAGGCATTACAATCCCATCTGGAAGAAACCCAGGGGCATGTACAAAGATGTGAGCAGATTTTTGAAATATTGGGAAAACCTGCAAAAGCTAAAAAATGTGAAGCTATGGATGGCCTGATTAAAGAAGGCCAGGAAATTATGGAAACTACAGAAGATGGTGTTGTACGGGATGCGGGTATCATAGCCGCTGGTCAGAAAGTAGAACACTATGAAATTGCCACCTATGGAACGATGCGCGCCTTCGCTAAAATTCTGGGTCAGAATGAAATAATGGACTTACTGGAACAAACCCTAAATGAAGAAAAGCGAGCCGATGAAAAGCTGACAGAGGTAGCAGAATCATCAATCAATTTAGAAGCGGCAGATAAAGATGAAAATGAATAAGCTAATTTTCAGCGACTTAGTATTATTTAGATTACATCATAGAAAGCAAAAAAGACAAGAGCCTTTTGAAAGGGCTCTTGTCTTTTATAAAACTGATCATTCAAACAATAAATATAAATTTGAACTAGCGAGAGCCTTTCAATAAATATCTCATCAGGGGCAATTTTATTTGGAAAAATTACTACATCTCCTCCAAGCCTGAACAACCAGTTAAAAAAGAAAGAAATAACTGAAATGCTGCCTAAGTAATCCTGGCCTAATTCAAATTTATTTTTTAAAAAACCCAAATAAACCCTTTGAATACTGATTGTTATTCCTAATATTGGTAAAGATTGTTTAATTCAATTACGATTAATTCTCTGCCATGAATAAAGTACTGTTATTAATTCCCGCTTTGCTAACTTACTCTATTGGAAATTCTCAGATTAATGATCAGCCTGTTTTATTAAATTCTAAATTTATTGATGGAGGTAGATTTTATTTAAAAATTGCAACTACATCAGGTGACACTCTTTTAGGATACGGAGATACAGGGGGTGGTTTTACCGCAGTATTTCCCGCTGCTATTGATAAAGCCAAACTAAATTCTTCTGTAAAAACAATCAGTGACGGCAACATGGAACACAGTTATATTAAGTTCGGGGATCTTGTATCAGATAAAAAAATTCCACCAATTGAAATTCCTTTTTCCTTTCCCATAAAAGAAAGTATTTTTTTAATTCCGGATAATAAAATGCTTGAGGAGGGACAAAATCTTCTAAAGACTATACCCCAGGATATTTTCTTAGGGCAATTTTTCTTTTTGGGAAAAGCCTGGACTTTTGATTATCCGAATGAAAAAATTTATGTAAATACGCCGGTAATAAAAAAAACGAAAGCAAACGAAAAAAATATTCAGTATTTAGGACTTAAAAAAGATTCGGCGGGAAATAAATTGTTCGGACATCCGAGCATAAAAATAATAGTTGATGGAGATACGCTGGATATGCTGTTTGATACAGGTGCGAGTTTTATTTTAACGGATAGCGGCAAAACAAAATTGAATACAGAAAAAGAATCCCTCGCAGGATCATTCATTGCCAGGTCGGTTTATGATAAATGGATTTCCAGGCATCCTGATTGGAAAATATTTTCTAAATCAGATATGGGAACAAATATCATTGAGGTTCCTGAAATAAAAATCGGACAATACATAGCAGGACCCGTCTTATTTTCAGTTCGGCCGGATGAAGCATGGTCTGAGTGGATGATAAAATCGATGGATAAAGTAGTAAAGGGCGCTGTGGGAGGTAGTGCGCTTAAATTTTTTAAAGTGAAGGCCGATTACAATAATGAATTGATTGAATTCACGCGGTAAAAAAAGGAAACCTCAAAATATTCTTTTTGAAATTAATCCAAATAATTTTGTGCATTTGATATTTCAGCTGAAGCAACAATGGAGCCCATAGCTACTCTTACTTTCAATCAAAACTACGATTATATTTATGCCGTGCTCCACTCCCCTGCTTACCGGGAAAAATACAAGGAGTTTTTGAAGATCGATTTTCCACGCGTGCCCTATCCAAAAGATGCCGCCAGCTTCTGGGAATTAGTAAAATTGGGCGGAGAACTGCGACAGATTCATTTATTAGAAAGCCCGGCGGCAGGAAAATACATCACGCAATACCTGGTAGATGGAGGGAATGTGGTAGACAAACTGGTTTACAAAGATGGAAATGTATTCATTAATGCCACTCAATATTTTGCACACGTACCGGCAGTAGCCTGGAACTTTTACATCGGCGGTTATCAGCCCGCGCAAAAGTGGTTAAAAGACCGCAAAGGAAGGGAGTTGAATTTTGAAGATATTCTGCATTATCAAAAGATCATTGTGGCGTTGTCGGAAACGAATAAAATTATGAAAGAGGTGGATGAGGTTGGGGTGGATTGGTAAAATAAAATAGGATGTCCAGGTTTGGTAAACAAGTCTGCAAACCTAACCTTGGTGCGGGACTCCCTGAGAAAAATGTATTTCCTCTTTTGACCGGTTGTTATCAGTGCTTAACAAGATTGCACAATTATGGCTTAGCCTGTACGCACCCACAGCATTTTATAAAATTATTTATCTGTAAAATTACTCACCATGTAATTTGACCCAGGCAACCATTTAAACTTCCGGTGTCGTATCACCTTTATGTTTTCGTTTTTCAAGCCGATTTCCATGTTCATCGATGCTATGTGATTGGATCAAACTATTTTCATTTTTTGCCTTTTCTTTGAGGCGCGCATAATATTTCCGCAACACAATTAATTCCTCTTCCGATAAGTCTTCAACGTCGACCAGCCTGTTACTAGATAAATCACTTGCAGCAAGCAGTTCATTTAATTTTAAATGTAAGGCCATAGAATCTTTATTTTGAGATTTCTGAATAAGGAAAACCATTAAAAAAGTAATAATGGTCGTACCTGTGTTGATGATGAGTTGCCATATTTCAGAATAATTAAAAAAAGGTCCGGCGCAGGCCCAGACAATAATAATGGAAAAACTAATAATTATTGCCGGTGTGCTACCAGTCGCCAAGGTAGCCTTACCCGCAAACCTTTCAAAAAAATTTGCTTTTCGTTTATTTGAGTTCATAATTTGGAATTGAATGTTATGAAAAATACTTCTGAATAGGAAGCTTGTCCATTTTTTATCTGCTAATGAATTTATCTTATTCGTTTAAGATTTAAATACTTATTACTTTACTCCAAAAAAAGTTTGAAATAAAAGTATTTATTAATCAATCAAATCCATACGTAAAATAAATAATCGCGTCCTTTTGCGTGGACAATAAATGTTTGATTTAAGCATACCAGTCACATTCTTCCAGGTTAATTTAAGCTAATAGCTCAATGATCTCTAAATTACGTTGGATACCAGCATGATCCACAGCCAATAAACCCTTGTCATCTAAAATCATTTTATCTGCTCCGGCAGATAATAAAAGCTTAACCAGATCAATTCTACCAAATATACAGGCAAACATCAGGGCAGTTCCACCATTGCTATGCCGGGCGTTTACATCTGCTCCATATTTCAGGAGAAGGGTAGCTATATCAGCATATCCCTTGAAACAAACGCCCATTAACGCTGTGTTTCCTCCATTATCTCTGCCGTTCACATCGGCACCTGCTTTTAAAAGGATTTCGGCAGCCTCCAATTGGTCATTATAAGAGGCAATGATCAATAGTGTAAATCCTTGCTCAGTTCTAAAATTTACGTCTGCTCCCTCATGTAAAGAATTCGCCAGGGTAATAATATCGCCAATCCTGGCAGCATCTATAAGTTCTTTCATACCTTCTATTAAAAACCGGGGAAGCGTTTGCGCCCCTGGTGTGGTAAATTTTGTTATGCAGGAATTTCACCTGATTTTTCCCGTTCAAAGAAACGATGTTGGCCAATGGCTTCTATAAAGGCCTTTTGCATTTTTGTATCTGAAAAATTCCCTGTCAGAAGCCCAGGTTCATTTAATTTATTTGGATCTTTTTGCAGGTAATGAGCTATGTAGCTCATTTTTATTAAATCGGCTCCTTTACCATCGGCAGCAATCGCTTTGCAATGTAAAAATGCCTCATCGATAAAATGAATTGCCTTCGGAGTTTGTTTAAGTATCTGTACACTTTTATCTCCGGATGGAATATAGACTGCATCAACAAAAACAGAAACAAAGGTCAAAAAACTATGATCCACCTTTACTGAATTACCGGCACTGTCCGTAATGAAGCCCGAATTCGGCGCTATGATCTTAACAACAGCTCCTTTTGCTTCTAAAGCAGTTCTCATATTTGAAAGGGATGTTGCATCTACTCCATCTGCTACTAAAAAAGCAATTTGCCTGGTTTTAATTATTCCTTTCACTGAATTTGCCATACTCAATGCGGGAGAGGTTTTCAGTTCCGGATTTACTTTGACAGGTTGATAATCTTTCGGATTTGCATCTGCACCAAATTGATGGTTAATAGGTTGTTCAGGTTTGGATACTTTTAAACCAAGGCTGTCTGCTACTTTCTTTGCTAAGGCAGCGTCTACCTGCGAGATCAGGCCAACCATCCGCTGCCTGATTTCCGGAATATCCACCTTGCCTAATTCAAAACAAAAGGCATCTTTCAAATGGTTTTGCTCCGGTTCTGAAAGACTATTGTAAAACAATGCAGGTTGACTAAAGAAATCCATAAAGCTTTTACTCCTTGCCCGGACTTTATTTGCGTCTACACGTTCCTGGTAAGTGGTGAAGCCACCTTCACTCATTTTTGCCTGCTTCGGAAAACCATCGGATATGGTGTTGGGATGGTAACTTGTTTGGCCTTTATTGATTTCCATTCGCGCAATACCATCGCGCTGATTATTATGCATTGGAGCAATAGGCCGGTTAATAGGAATCTCATGAAAATTAGGACCTCCCAAACGGCTTAACTGTGTATCTGTATAGGAAAATAACCTTCCCTGTAAAAGCGGGTCATTCGTGAAATCAATTCCTGGAACTAAATGACCCGGGTGGAAAGCAACCTGCTCCGTTTCAGCGAAGAAATTATCCGGATTTCGATTCAACGTCATTTTACCGACCAGTTTTACAGGAACGATCTCTTCAGGAATTAGTTTAGTAGGATCCAGGAGATCAAAATCAAAATTATGCTCATCTTCTTCCGGTACTATTTGAACACCTAGTTCCCATTCTGGAAAAGCGCCGTTTTCAATTGCTTCATGCAGATCCCGGCGGTGGAAATCCGGATCCATACCGTTTATTTTTTGGGCTTCATTCCATACTACGGAATGCATTCCAAGGAGTGGCTTCCAATGAAATTTCACAAAATGTGCTTTTCCTTCCTCATTAATAAAACGAAAGGTGTGGATACCGAAACCTTCGATCATTCTTAAACTCCTCGGTATCGCGCGATCACTCATTAACCACATCACATTATGCATGGTTTCAGGTGATAGAGATACGAAATCCCAGAAGGTATTATGGGCAGAAGCAGCCTGCGGGATTTCATTGTGCGGCTCAGGTTTTACAGCATGAACCAGGTCAGGGAATTTGATTGCATCCTGTATAAAAAAGACCGGCATATTGTTTCCCACCAGGTCATAATTTCCTTCTTCTGTATAAAATTTTACAGCAAAACCCCGTACATCCCTCGGAATATCGCAGGAGCCACGAAATCCCGCAACGGTAGATATGCGCACAAAAACGGATGTTTCACGTTGGGGGTCGGTTAAGAATCCCGCTTTTGTATATTTCGTTAAGGAAGCGTCATAAACTTTGAACACACCGTGTGCCCCTGAACCCCGTGCATGTACGATTCGCTCCGGAATACGTTCATGATCAAAGTGCGTTATTTTCTCTCTCAGGATAAAATCCTCCAGCAGCGTCGCCCCCCTATCGCCTGCTTTTAGAGAATTATTATCATCGTTTATTTTTAGACCCTGATTAGTGGTCATTTTTTGCTGGAGCCCATCTTCTTTATTGATCGAAAGATCTTCCTGCTTCTGGCTGTTACTAATTTTCTTTCCTGGTTTTTTATTGCTCATATTTAAGATTGATTGAGGTTTGGAATCTTGGGGGACATATCAATTTTGGGACCATATTCGATTGCCAGATAAAGAATCTTTGGTGGTTTGATCGCTTTTTAATAACCATCAAATAGGAGAAATTATTCAGGAAAAATAAGAACGCAATATGGTTCTTTTCCGAAGTAAAAGAAGAGGCAAAAAACAGGTTTCTTCGGGTTGGATTTTTTATCCGGGTTGAATGGAAATGCCCCGGCTATCAATATTTCGACATCGCTAACAAAATACAGCAAAAGCCTATGGTATTTTCAATGGAACCATTGGACTGAACCAAAAAAAACTCTTTTTATTTTTGGGACTCCAACTTAACGGACAAAAATTATATTCTTTATGTGTATGATTTTGGTGCCGTTCATTTGGGTAATCCGCTTATTTTTGGAACTACCTTGGCTTTAAAGTTATAGCTCAGTATTTAGGATATTTATTAGAATAAATATGTTTGGTAGTTAGCATTACTTATAAAAAATAATTTGGATTTTATACCTCCATTTCTAATATTTAAAAAACTGCCCACATAATATGTATGTATCGCCACAAAATGTCAGAACATGGAAACGAACAAAGTTGATAGCCTGCACGTTACCGAATACATAATTTTGAAAGGTAGAGTTTATCGATGAAAAAATTTCTGTAAACATGTCCTGGTGAATAAGAAAATTGCACAGTTACTGTCAAAGATGACAATGCTGTACAATACCGTACAAGCACATTTATC
>JBBSUB010000185.1:0-9085 GCA_038235345.1 Chitinophagales bacterium | reverse complement strand
AATTCCATTACAACAAGAATTAGCAGATAAATTAGGCGCATTATCCGGTAAAGAAGACTACCAGTTATTTCTTTGCAATTCCGGTGCCGAGGCGAATGAAAACGCCTTGAAACTGGCATCCTTTCACAACGGACGCAAGAAAGTTGTCGCTTTTAAAAATGGATTTCATGGCCGGACTTCTTTGGCTGTTGCGGCCACAGATAATCCTTCTATTGTAGCCCCGGTAAATGAAACTAACAACATTATCTTTCTTCCTTTTAATGATGAAAGAGCCTTAATTGATTATTTTAAAATTCACGGGTCCGCCGTTGCGGCCATCATCGTAGAAGGCATACAGGGCGTAGGCGGCATCAGGGAAGCATCTGTTTCCTTTTTACAATTGATCCGGAAACTTTGTGACGAATTCAATACTGTATTTATTGCAGACTCCGTGCAATGTGGGTATGGCAGAACGGGCATTTTTTATTCCCATGACTATGCAGGAGTAAACGCGGATATTTATTCCATGGCAAAAGGAATGGGCAATGGTTTTCCGATAGGAGCCATTTCTATTTCTCCTAAAATAAAACCAAAGCACTCTATGCTGGGAACTACTTTTGGAGGGAATCATTTGGCGTGTGCCGCTGCTATCGCCGTTTTGGAGGTGATGAAAAAAGAACACCTCATGAAAAATGCGGAAGAGATCGGCAATTATCTGATCAAAGAAATTAGTGAAATAGAAGAAATTGAAAATGTTCGTGGCAGGGGATTGATGATCGGATTTGATGTGCCCGAAGAGTTGAAAGACCTAAGAAAGAATTTATTGCAAAAGCATCAAATATTTACAGGTGTAGCCTCTCCAAATGTCATTCGTTTATTGCCTGCGCTTAATTTGTCAAAAGTGGAAGCGGATAAATTTCTTGACGCTTTGAAAGAAGAAGTTAGCTTTTTACTTTCCGAAAAAAAAGAAGTAGAAACAGTGATCGACCATTCATCATAAAATTAAAAATAGTTTGAAAAATTTTCTTTCTGTAAAAGACATCGACGGGCAAATGGATGAGTTGGTGTCACAGGCTTTGGAGTTTAAGAAGAATCCTCTATTGAGCAATCAATTGGGAAAAGGTAAAAGAATTGGGTTGTTATTTATGAATCCAAGTATGCGTACGCGTTTGAGTACACAAATAGCTGCGCAGAATTTAGGAATGGAAGCGATTGTTTTTAATGCTTCCGGTGATGGCTGGCAATTGGAATTTGAAGATGGCGCTATTATGAATGGAACTACAGTTGAACATATAAAAGATGCCGCACCGGTTTTAGGAAGTTATTTTGATATTTTGGGTGTACGTACTTTTCCAACTTTAAAGAACCGGGCAGATGATTACGCGGAAAAAGTAATCAACCAATTCGTACAATATTCCGGTATTCCGGTCGTAAGTCTGGAGAGTGCTACGGTTCATCCGTTACAAAGTTTCACAGACGTGATCACGATTACAGAACAATTATTAATCAATAAAATAGCCCGTCCAAAAGTAGTACTGACGTGGGCGCCACACATAAAAGCTTTGCCCCAATGTGTGGCCAACAGTTTTGCTGAATGGATGAATGCCTGGGGAAAAGCAGATTTTCTGATCACGCATCCCGAAGGATATGAACTGAACAAAAAATTTGTTCAAAACGCACAAGTTGTTCATAACCAGGATGAAGCACTTGAAGGAGCGGATTTTGTATATGTGAAAAACTGGAGTAGCTACCAGGATTATGGGAAAGTAATTCCTGTGCAGGAAGACTGGATGCTGAATAACCAGAAAATGACTAAGACCAATAACGCGAAAGTGATGCATTGTCTGCCGGTAAGGAGAAATGTTGTCATAAGTGATGAGGTACTTGATGGAGAAAATAGTATCATTACCAGACAGGCAGGGAACAGGGTTTGGGCAGCCCAGACGGTGCTTAGTGAAATTCTGAAAAGTATTTAATGGAAAGAGGTAAAAAACAAAGAAGATTAGGGCATTTAAAATGTTCATTAACTTTGATATTGAATTTTGATTATCTAAGTAGGTAAATAAAAGAGATATGGTAGAGATAATTTTGAAAAACAATATTGATAAAGATAAAATTGAAGCATTGCTTCAGTTTTTAAAATCTTTAAATATTGAAGCAATGATCAAAAATGATGATCTTTTTGAAGAAAGGAAAAAAGCTGACTTTACAATATCATCAGGATTATGGAAAGATTATTCAATAGATGGAAATCAACTACGTAAACAATCCTGGGAAAGAAATAAATGATACTCTGCGGTAATAATATTTTAATAGAAATTTATAAGGGTAATCCAAATATTATTGATGCTCTTAAAGAAATTGGACAGGAAAATGTAGCTGTTTCTTATGTTACATCTGGCGAGTTATTTTTGGAGCAAGAAACAGAAAGGAATTAGAAATTATAAATAAGGATTTGAGTAAATTAATTGTCATTCCCATAAATAAATTTATTTCCGCAATGGCTGTAAAGATGGTGAAAGAATATAGTCTTTCTCATAAGTTAGCTTTACCTGATGCATTGATTGGAGCAACAGCCATTTACCATCGCTTAGAGTTGTATACTTTAAATGTGAAAGACTTTAAATTTCTCAATGAGATTAACTTTTCTCTAAATAATAATTGATATTAAGTTCTAAAATTGAAAGTGGAAAAATTATTCATAATAAAAATCGGAGGAAATGTCATTGATGATCCACAGGCATTGGATTCTTTCCTGAATGATTTTGCTGCGATAAAGGAAAAAAAAATATTAGTCCATGGCGGCGGCAAAATTGCCACATCTATTGGTGATAAACTGGGCATTCTTTCCAACTATATTGATGGCAGGCGTATTACATATGATGACACCATTGACCTGGTAACAATGGTTTATGGCGGATTGGTCAATAGGAAAATTGCCGCGCAATTGCAATCCAAAAATTGCGATGCAATCGGATTAACCGGCGCAGATGCCAATTTAATTCCTGCTGAAAAAAGACCCGTAAAAACCATTAATTACGGTTGGGTAGGAGATTTGGACGCAGAAAAACTGGATATAAAAAAATGGTTGCTTTTTTTGGAAAATGGACTGGTTCCGGTAGTAGCTCCTTTAACGCACGATGGGAAAGGACATATCCTAAATACGAATGCTGACACAATCGCCTCCGTACTTTCAATTTCTTTGTCAGAATATTATACGGTGAATTTAATTTTCTGTTTTGAAAAGGAAGGTGTTTTGTCGGATGTGCAGGATGAGAATTCCGCGATAAGAGATCTGAATGACAGCCTATACAATGATTTGAAAAAAGAGAATAAACTTTTTGCAGGTATTCTTCCGAAAATTGATAATGCTTTTTCGGCTATACATCATGGAGTGAATAAAGTGATCATTGGCAATTCATCTAAATTAATTCTATTGACACAAGGTGAAGCAGGAACTATTATTTCTTAGAAAGAGTTTGAAAAATCACTCTTCTTTTTTTTCGATATCTTTCGATTTCCTTGTGGTAATTTTAACCTATGAATACAAACTCTTCTGATAATATTTCTCCTGGTTCGCTGGATAAATTGGCAGCAGATGCAATCATATTATTAAAAGAGCTCATTGCAATTCCTTCCTTCTCAAGGGAAGAAATTGATACAGCGGATATCCTGGAGAATTTTTTAAAACAACATAATATTGTTCCAAACCGTATTTTTAATAACATTTGGGCAAAGACGAAAAATTATGATAGCACTAAACCCACGCTCTTATTAAATTCTCATCATGATACGGTTAAACCAAATACAGGATATACATTCGATCCATTTGAACCTGTAGAAAAGGATGGGAAATTATTTGGTTTGGGGTCCAATGATGCCGGAGGATGTTTGGTTTCTTTATTATCTGTATTCCTTTATTTTCTGGATAAAGAATGTCCCTTTAATATTATTTTCGCCGCTTCCACGGAGGAAGAAATTTCCGGTAAAAATGGAATGGAAGCTTTGCTTCCAACTTTGCCATCAATTGATTTTGCAATAGTAGGAGAGCCGACAAAAATGCAGATGGCTGTTGCGGAAAAAGGTTTAATGGTATTGGATTGTAAAAACACAGGAGCAGCAGGACATGCCGCGAGAGATGAAGGAGAAAATGCGATTTACAAAGCTTTAAAAGATATCAACTGGTTTCAGGAATTCCAATTTCCAAAGGTGTCTGAATTCTTAGGCCCTGTACACATGTCAGTCACCAGCATTGAAACGCCCAATAAGGCACATAATATGGTGCCGGATATCTGTACTTTTATTGTAGATATTCGTGCAAATGAATTGCACACATTTGAGGATATCCTGCAAACCATCCGGGAGAATGTGAAAAGTGAAGTCGTTCCACGGTCGGTCAGGTTAAAGCCTTCCGGCATTTCTACTTTACACCCATTAGTGATGGCCGGAACTAAACTGGGCTTGGTTTCTTACGGTTCACCAACTTTATCTGATATGGCATTGATGCCTTTTCCTGCTTTGAAAATTGGGCCCGGTGATTCTGCCCGGAGCCATACAGCGGATGAATACATTTTTACGGAAGAAATAAAAAAGGGTATTGAAACCTACATTGCATTAATTCAAAATCTGAAGGTGGAATTAGAAAATTCCTAAAATTATAAATCATGAAACTCTGGCAAAAAGAAATCGATACTTTAAAGATCGTCGAAAAATTTACCGTAGGAAAGGATCGGGAGCTGGATATGTTTTTGGCGCCATTTGACGTGTTAGGCTCATTGGCACACATACAAATGCTAAACAGTGTGGGTTTGCTTTCGGATGGAGATCTTTCCGAACTTCAAATTTCCCTGAAGGAAATTTTCCGTGATATCGCCGAAGGGCATTTTAAATTAGAAGATGATGTAGAAGATATTCATTCGCAGGTGGAATTTTTACTGACACGAAAATTAGGAGATGCGGGCAAAAAGATTCATTCTGCCCGTTCCCGCAACGACCAGGTTATCCTGGATATTAAATTGTATTTACGTAAAGAAATCAAAGAGATCGTTGAAGCGACAGAAGCTTTTTTCCATCTCTTGCAAAGCCAAAGTGAGAAGTATAAAGATGACCTTTTGCCCGGATATACGCATCTGCAGCTTGCAATGCCTTCTTCCTTTGGATTGTGGTTCGGAGCCTATGCAGAAAGTCTGGTAGATGACCTGATCACCATGCATGCCGCCTGGGAGATCGTTAACAAAAATCCGCTGGGAAGTGCTGCCGGATTTGGTTCTTCCTTCCCGATAGATCGTCAAATGACGACGGATTTATTGGGCTTTTCTTCTATGAATTATAATGTCGTTTATGCTCAAATGAGCCGTGGGAAAACGGAAAGAATCCTTGCGCAGGCTTTAGCAAATATTGCCGCCACCTTATCCAGGTTGAGCATGGATGCCTGCCTGTATCTCAATCAGAATTTTGATTTTATTTCCTTCCCTGCTGAACTGACAACGGGAAGCAGCATCATGCCGCATAAAAAAAATCCGGACGTTTTTGAACTGATCCGTTCCCATTGCAACCGGATACAAAGTCTTCCGGGAGAGATTGCTTTAATGACCACTAATTTACCTTCCGGGTATCATCGCGATCTGCAATTATTAAAGGAATCTCTTTTTCCGGCCATAAAGAATCTGAAAGACTGTCTGAATATGGCTACTTTAATGATTGATAATATTTCTGTGAAGAAAAATATTTTGGACGATGAAAAATATACCTATTTATTTACAGTAGAAGAAATGAATAAACTGGTTCTGGAAGGAGTTCCGCTTCGGGATGCCTATAAGCAAATTGGCGCACAGGTAGAACAGCAAACCTTTAAATCAGATATGACCTTAAATCATTCTCATGAAGGTTCCATTGGTAATCTCCAAAACGAATCCATCAAAGAACGTATGGAAGATGTACTGAAAAGGTTTGAATTTAAGAAAGTCAATACCGCTTTAGAAAATTTATTGAAGTAAATTGCCCAACTTCCGGTTTCCGGGAACAATTTGTAGTTGATAATAAGATTATGGTAGAAAATAATAAAAAACGTATTGCCGTTTTTGGTTCCACAGGTTCTATTGGCACCCAGGCGTTAGAGGTGATTAGCCGGCATGAAGATTTGTTTGAAGTAGAAATATTAACTGCTCAGACCAATGCTGCCTTGTTGATAGAGCAAGCTCTTAAGTTCAATCCCAATGCAGTTGTTATCGGGGATGAATCAAAATATGAAGAGGTTAAAGCTGCTTTAACTCCAAAGGATATTAAGGTATTTACCGGGGAAAACGCCCTGGAAGAAGCGGCTGATTTTGACACGTACGATATGATGCTGGCAGGCATAGTTGGTTTTGCCGGTTTGAAACCAACCTTAAAGGCAATCGAAAAAGGAAAAGCGATTGCCCTGGCAAATAAAGAGACATTGGTTGTTGCAGGAGATATTGTGATGCAAATGGCCATGGAGCATAGGGTTCCTATTATTCCAGTAGACAGCGAGCATTCTGCCATTTTTCAATGTCTGCTTGGTGAAACCAGGAATAAAATTGAAAAAGTGATTCTGACTGCAAGTGGCGGACCCTTTTTAGGAAAAAAACCAAATTTCCTGGTAAATGTAAAGAGACATCACGCGCTTCAGCATCCCAATTGGACGATGGGGGCAAAAATAAGTGTGGATTCTGCCACCTTAATGAATAAAGGGTTGGAAATGATGGAAGCTAAATGGTTATTTAATCTATCAGTAAAACAAATTCAGGTCCTGATTCATCCGCAAAGTATTATCCACAGTATGGTTCAATTTGAGGATGGAAGTGTAAAAGCTCAAATGGGATTGCCTGATATGAAACTACCCATTCAATATGCATTGACGTTCCCGCATCGGATTCCCTCGGAAAATCCACGCATTGACTGGCGTAAAATGCAAATGCTCAACTTTGAAGAACCCGATTTCAAAACCTTTCGAAATCTTACACTGGCAACGATTGCACTTGAAAAAGGAGGAAATCTGCCTTGTATTTTAAATGCTGCAAATGAAATCGCTGTCTGGGCATTTTTAAATAACCGGATCGGATTTCTGGATATTACCGCCGTGGTTGAAAAGGCTATGGAAAAGATTCATTTTATAGAAAAGCCAAATCTTTTAGATTATTTTGAAACCGACGGAGAGGCCCGTAATTTTGCCGCTTCTTTGGTAAAAATGTAATGAAATACGATTTATCTTAAATACCGGGATAAATGCTAACTTTTTAAAATAGATTTGCAAAAAATAAAACTAAAAACACACAAATAAATATCGTACTCTATATCTGTACACCTAACTTTCTATGACATTATTAGCAATCAACTGGCCGGGCGTGGGTTTACAGGCGGCCTATCTTATCTTCTCTTTATCAATTTTGGTCATTGTTCATGAGTTTGGACATTATATTACGGCCAAATGGTTCAAATGCCGGGTAGAAAAATTTTACCTTTTCTTCGATCCATGGTTTTCTATTTTTAAAAGAAAAGTTGGCGAAACAGAATATGGTATTGGCTGGCTTCCTTTGGGCGGTTATGTAAAAATAGCCGGTATGGTAGATGAAAGTATGGATAAAGAGCAAATGGCGCTCCCTCCACAACCCTGGGAATTCCGTAGCAAACCGGCCTGGCAAAGGCTCATCATTATGTTGGCTGGCGTAATTATGAATGTGTTGCTGGCGTTTTTTATTTATGCAATGATATTGTATACCTGGGGCGAAACCCGTTTACCGAATCAAAATGCACAATATGGAATAGCTGTTACAGATAGTCTGTTATTCAAAATCGGACTTGAAAATGGAGATAAAGTGGTTTCTGTAAATGGAGAACCGATCAAATATTTCAATGATCTCCCGGCAAAAATTTTACTGGGCAGAGAAATAGTGGTGGACAGAAACGGGAAAAAAGAAAACATTTCTGTTCCCATTAATATGATTGAACAGTTGGTGGAAAAGAAAGGTAAAAGAAATCCTTTATTACAACCCAGACTGCCTATCATCGTGGCTGGCGTTATGGAAAACCGTAATTTAAATTTACAAACCAACGATAAAATTATTGCTGTTGACTCAACTCCGGTAAACTTCTTTGATCAGATGGCTCCGGCAATAATAGATAAAAAAGGGGATAGCGTGACTTTGACTTTACTAAGGAATAACGAAACTCTTCATAGCCGGGTATTGGTTGATAGCAATGGCTTAATTGGTTTTTCCAACATCAATGAATACCTGGCAGACAGCCTGGGCATTCTTAAACAAGAGGTAAAACAATATACTCTTCTGGAATCTTTCCCGGCAGGTGTAAAAAAGACAGGCGAACAGCTTAATTTCTATATCCAACAATTTAAACTCATTTTAAATCCTGAAACCGGTGCTTATAAAGGCCTTGGGGGATTTAAAACAATGGCGTCCATTTTTCCTGATTATGGTTGGAACTGGGAAGCTTTCTGGAAAATAACTGCATTCTTCTCAATTATACTTGCCTTCATGAACTTGTTGCCGATTCCGGCTTTGGACGGAGGTCACGTAGTATTCACCCTGGTAGAAATGGTCACCGGCAGAAAACCAAGCGATAAATTCCTTGAATACGCTCAAATCGTGGGCATGGTTATCCTTTTTGCACTATTGATTTTTGCGAATGGAAATGACTTCTTCGGTTGGGGGGCGAGGTAGTTCGTTAGTTTATAGTATTCCGACAAGCCTCGGCCTGTGTTTTGAGGATAATAACTTGTATTTGGAGGAAGCAATTCTGTCCCAGTGAGAATGTCGAAAAAATACTAAAAAGATTTCAACCACGAAGCCTCGAAGGACACAAAGGGAAAATATTGCGTATTTTTTAGAAACCGAATATATTCATGCCGGTTCCGCCGCGCCGCCTAAATTCGTGTCTCACGAATTTCCTTTGAATAAATTGGCAGAAGTCTGATTTATTTCAAACCATAACTCAGATCTTATTTAAAAATTGGAATCATCTAAACAATCAGAACCAATACGATTCGTGTGACTCGAATCGTGGATGCCAAAGTGATGCTGCCGAAATTCGTGCTTTCGTTCGCATATATGTTCGTAATTAGTGTGTACTT
>JBBSUB010000184.1:0-9118 GCA_038235345.1 Chitinophagales bacterium | reverse complement strand
TGGACCAAACAGAAAAAACTCCTGAATCTATTATCGTTGATTTAACAAAAACTTTTAATAATTGAATTTAACTTGCCGCCCTATTAAAATCGATTTAATGCATCAGATCTACAAGATTTCCCTCTTGATAGTTATCGCTATTACTACCAAAACATTTGTTTTTGCACAGGTAAATAATGATACCATTCCAGCTAAAATTAGCATGGATACACTACCTACTTCGATAAATCCTGAGTTGGAAAATATTTTTAATGCAAAAAGTCCAAAAGAATATATCATTTCAGCGATTAAAGTAACCGGTTCCAGTTCTTTTGATCCGAACCTGATCATCTCTATTTCAGGTCTTGCAGTTGGCGATAAAGTTGTTCTGCCAGGAGGTGATAATTTTGCAAAAGCGATCAATAATCTCTGGAAACAAAACCTTGTTTCGAACGTAGAGATATTTCTGACAAATTTGACCGGTAAAAACCTTTCTGTTGAATTACATATAACAGACAGACCAACACTTACAAACTTTAAATTTAAAGGAATAGGTAAAAGTGAAGCAGAAGATCTTACTCCAAAAATAGGCCTGGCGAAAGGGAAAGTTACACGCGTTACAGAAGGTTTGAAACTGACCGCTTCTGATGTGATTAAAAAATTCTATATCGAAAAAGGATTTAGAAATGTGGAAGTAAATGTCATCGAAACGCCGGATCCTAAAAGTCCGAATTCTGTGAATATTGTTTTTGACATCACGAAAAACGGAAAGGTTCGCATCAATGAAATCTATTTTGCGGGGAATGATAATGTTTCTGATCTGAAGTTGAAAAAACAAATGAAAGGAACGAAAGAAAAGAGCCGGATCACCCTATTTCCTTCTATCAATGAAAATATATACGATCCAGCGAAAAGCAATAAAATTTCTTTTAATGAATATGTAAGTGACTTTGGTTTCCTCGTTCCTTCTAAAACAAAGGAGTTCCTGGATCCATACGCACGTTTTAAATTTTTAAGCTCTGCGAAATTCAACGAAAAGAAATTTATTGAAGATAAAGGGCATATTCTTGATTATTATAATTCAAAAGGATTTCGTGATGCGTCCATTATTGCGGATACAACATATTATAATGATAAGAATGACCTGGATGTAGCACTTAAATTGAGAGAGGGAAGTCAATATTATTTTGGAAATATCGACTGGAAAGGAAATACCAAATATTCTGATTCTATTTTAAATGTGCTTTTGGGAATTAAAAAAGGGGAAATATATAATGCAGAAACACTTAATAAACGGTTAGGTAAAATACCAAACAATGAAGGAGGAGATATCAGCAGTTTATACATGGATGACGGGTATTTATTTTTTGATATAAATCCTGTAGAAACATCTGTATATAAGGATACCATCGATTTTGAGATCAGAATCAGAGAAGGCTCACAGGCTACCATCGGGAAAGTAGAAATTACCGGAAATGATAAAACGAAAGAGTACGTCATTCGTCGGGAACTTCGTACCGTTCCGGGAGAAAAATTCAGTCGTCAGGATATCATTCGTACGATCAGGGAGCTTGGACAATTAAATTACTTTGACGCGGAAAAAATAAATCCGGGAATTGTTCCGAATCAGGAATTGGGAACAGTAGATATTACCTGGAATCTTGTAGAAAAATCCTCCGATCAATTGGAACTTTCAGCAGGTTTTGGTGGTGGTATTGGTCTTACCGGAACATTAGGAGTTTCGTTTAATAATTTTTCGATCTATAATATTTTTAATAAAAAGGCGTGGCAGCCATTACCTGTCGGAGATGGTCAAAAATTAAGTTTAAGAGCTCAGAGTAATGGAAAACAATTCCGGTCCTACAATTTCTCTTTTACGGAACCCTGGCTTGGAGGAAAGAAAAAGAATTCTTTCACAGTAGGTTATTACGATACTAAATATGCAAATGCCTATAATCCTTATACAGGTTGGTATGATAAATCCTACGCGGATTCTTCTTTTATAAAAACGACCGGTATCAGTGTATCATTAGGAAAGCAATTAAAGTGGCCGGATGATTATTTTGCCCTCATATATCAACTGAACTATCAACGTTATAAACTGAGAAATTATAATATTTTTCCGGGACTTACCAATGGTATTTCCAATAACATCAGTTTAAAAGTGACTCTTGCCAGGAATTCTGCCGGACCAAGTCCTATATTCCCTACGTCAGGTTCAAATTTTATTTTCAGCACTCAGTTGACCCCACCATATTCTATGTTTAGAAATGAAAGCGCTTCAACAGATTCATATAAGTGGGTAGAATTCCATAAAGAAAGATTTACTGCCGAATGGTATATTCCTATCGGCCAGGCTCGTGGTGAAGAAAAAAATAGACAATTTATTTTAAAAGCAGCAGCTAAATTTGGGTTCCTTGGCAGATACTCTAATAAAACAATTCTGTCTCCTTTTGAAAGATTCCAGTTAGGCGATGCGGGCCTAAGTAATAACTATGGTTTATTAGGATATGATATTGTGGCGCATAGAGGCTATCCGGTATATGATAACTCCAATCCTAAAATTAATCCGGATTTAAGCAGTGCGCGTGATTTCTTTACCATCTTCAATAAATACACGGTGGAGTTAAGGTATCCATTCAGTACAAGTGCAAGTAGTACGATCTATGGTTTAACTTTCTTTGAAGCAGCTAATGGATGGTACGATTTTAAAGATTATAATCCATTTAAATTACGCCGTTCAGTCGGTGTCGGTATGCGTTTCTTCCTTCCTATGTTTGGTTTACTTGGATTTGATTATGGAATAGGTCTGGACAGAATCAATGGTAGTACAGGAATAAAAGGTGCCGGTAAGTTTACCTTTATGCTTGGACAGGAGCCTGAATAGTATGTAATCATGTTGTTTATAATGCAATTTTAATTTATTGATAAAAAATTTTGCTTTAACTTCTTGTTATCAACCTAAATTGTTTTTAACTTGTCATTGATCATGTTATCAAATGCACAATATTTTTTAAATAGTTAGTGGATTTATCATTAAAAATCAATAAATAATTTTCACATGAAGAAAATATTATTTTTATTATCGGTTTCTTTTTTACTTACTACTACTGGTTTCTCGCAGCGTTATGCGGTCATAGATACAAAATATATTTTAGAGAAAATTCCGGAATATAAATCTTCACAGGCAAAACTGGATCAGTTTAGCGAAATGTGGCAACAGGAGATTGATCGTAAATCTGCAGACCTGGATAGGATGTATAAGAACTATGATGCAGAAGTAGTTATGCTTAGTGAAGGGTTGCGTAAAAAAAGAGAAGATGAGATTTATAATAAAGAAATCGAACTCCGTGATTTACAAAAAAAGAGATTCGGATTCGAAGGGGATCTTTTTAAAAAACGCGAAGAATTAATAAAACCAATACAGGACAGGGTTTATAACGCAATTCAAAAATTAGCTGCGTCCAAATTATATGATTTTATTTTGGATAAAAGTGAGGGAATTACTGTTATATTTGCCGACCCAAAACTGGATAAGAGCGATGATGTACTAAAAGAGATGGGTATTAAATAATTGTGAAACTAAAATACCTGTGCAACATCTAACATACTTTTAAACACTTAATTAAAAACAAATCGTAAAACAAAAATGAAACAATTCCTTACCATCCTTTTTATTTCAGCAGGAATATTCGGATTTACCAGCGCAGCAAATGCTCAAAAAATTGGTTACATAAGCGCAGATGAAATTATTCAATTAATGCCGGAAGCTGCTAAAGTTCAGAAAGATCTTGATGATTATCAGCAATCTCTTTATCAAAATGCGCAAGAGAAAAACGCCGCATTTGAAGAATCCGTTGCCAAATTTGTAAAAGATTCGGTGAATATGAACGCCAGCCTTAAAGAAGTAAAAAGAACAGAACTTCAAAAGCAAAGCCAGGAGTTAAGTGGTGAGCAACAAAAAATTCAAAATCAATTTGAGCAAAAAAGAATGGAACTTTCTATGCCTATTCAAAAGAAATTGCAAACGGCAATTGAAGAGGTAGCAAAAGAAAACGGATATACGTATATTCTTCCTAAAGAAGCACTGATCGTTATGCCACCAACAAGTGATATTGGTCCTTTGGTAAGGAAAAAGTTGGGATTGAAAGAACCCGTTAAACCGGCAGGAAAATAATTACAATTTAAATAATTTTAAACAAGCCATCCGATTAACCGGATGGCTTGTTTAATTTTGGAGATATGGCTCAACTAAAACCAATAGGCGTTTTTGATTCCGGATATGGCGGATTAACTATTTTAAAAGAGATCAAATCACTCCTGCCCCAATATGATTATTTGTATTTAGGCGATAATGCACGCACTCCTTATGGAACCCGTTCGTTTGAAACGGTGTACCATTATACTAAACAATGTGTGGAATGGCTTTTTGCCCAGGATTGCGACCTGGTAATCCTCGCTTGTAATACTGCCTCTGCTAAGGCGCTTAGAACTATCCAGCAGAATGATCTGAAAGGAGATTTCTGCCATAAAAGAGTATTGGGTGTTATAAGGCCTACGGCTGAAATTATCGGCCGTTTTTCAAAAACAAATCACATTGGTGTGTTAGGTACTTCCGGCACAGTAAAATCTGCTTCTTATCCGATAGAAATAGAAAAATATTTTCCGGAGGTTTCTATCTGGCAACAATCTTGTCCGCTTTGGGTTCCGCTGGTAGAAAACAATGAATTTAAAAATGAAGGAGGTGAGTATTTCATCAGAATGGATTTAGAGAAATTATTAAATCAATCGGATAAAATAGACACTGTTTTATTGGGGTGTACGCATTATCCATTATTAATAGACACGATAAAAAAATATTTACCTAAAGGAATACAGGTTATCTCCCAGGGAAATATTGTTGCTCAAAGTCTGCGGGATTATTTGGTTCGCCATCCGGAAATGGAAAATCGCTGCAGTAAGAATTTTTCGCTCCGTTTTTGTACAACGGATTCCGTGGAAGATTTTAATAAACACGCTCTTGCATTTTATGGAGAAAAAGTGGAAGCTACACATGTTGATTTGTGAAAATAAAATAGTCATTTCAAAAATCACAAATCCCCAATCGTAAATCCCCAATCTCAAATTCCAAATCCTCGCTCCAAATTGTTAATTTCATTGAATTGCCTTGATTTTTTAAATTCCTTTTAAAAAGTCAAAAAGATTTTATTACTTTTGCAGCCCTTTCACATACAGCAGGGATGGTGCCCGGCTGAGAAAAGAAACAATTTTAATTAAAAAGGTAAATTAATAAACAATGCCAGGAAAAAAACGTACTTACCAGCCACATACCCGTCGCCGTAAAAGTGTACACGGATTCAGACAACGTATGTCTACAGCAAATGGCCGTAAAGTTTTGGCAAGCCGTAGAGCTAAAGGGCGCCATAAACTGACCGTTTCTGATGAACACGGAAGCAAAAAATAGACTGACTTCGAAAATAAATTTTAATAGCCTCATAATGAGGCTATTTTTGTGTGCAGGAATTCTGTAATAATTAATTTAGACACCATTCAACCAAAAAATACATTACCAGGGCACGAGCGTTTAAAAAGCCGCAAAATAATTCAGCAACTTTTTAAAGAGGGCAAAGCATTTTCTGTTTTTCCATTGAGAGTGGTGTATTTAGAAGTATCCAATATTGAACCTTTATTGCAGGCCGGCTTTACGGTGGGTACCAAACATTTTAAAAGGGCTGTAAAAAGAAATCGTATCAAAAGACTTCTTCGTGAAACGTACCGGCTTAACAAGCATTCATTGAAATCTTCCCTGGAAGAAAAGAATATACATCTTGCCGTCTTTTTTATGTTCACCGGAAAGGAATTGCCGGAGTATCCTTTGGTTTTGGAAAAAATGAATGTGGTTTTGGAGAAGTTAAAGAGGTTGGTGTCAGAGGATGTTTAATACTTTTGACCTGCCTGGTATTTTGAGTTAAACCTTTTCCATTATTTTACAAGTGATTGAAACAAGCATATCTTTTTATGCTTATGAATTAGTTTTTATATTTAAAGACTGTCGTAATCTTTTGTATATCAAAAGAATATTCCAATTTTAGTAAAAAATACAATTAATTTTTTAATACCTTCATTCAAAACACATTATGATCATTTACAGGAAAAATAATCATTCAGCTATTTTAAGAATGCTATTCTTAATGGTTACAGGCACATTGTTTGTTATCGGATGTGCTTCGCCCAAAACAGAAACAACAAATACGAATACAAATATGGAGAATACAACCGGTACAACCGTTACAATAGGTGGAAATCCCATCCACACTATTGGTAAATTACCTGCAGTAGGAACTGAGGTGAAAGATTTTACACTAACAGGTGCAGATATGACTGAAAAAACGCTTTCTGACTATAAGGGGAAATATATCATTATGAATATTTTCCCTAGTGTGAATACCGGCGTGTGCGCTAAATCTGTCCGTAAATTTAATGAGGATGCAGCCAAACTGGAGAATACGACTGTTCTCTGTATTTCAAAAGATCTTCCTTTTGCTCAAAAAGCATTTTGCGGCGCAGAAGGTATTGAAAACGTCGTGATGCTATCAGACTTCAGAAATGATTTTGGAAAAAACTATGGAGTTCAATTAGTAGATGGTCCATTTAAAGGATTATTGAGCCGTGCAGTTATTGTGGTGAATCCTGAAGGGAAAATTGTTTATGAAGAACAAGTGCCCGAAATAGGCCATGAACCGAATTATGAAGCTGCCATAAATGCAGTAAAATAGAAAATTACTTACCTGTTTATTCAGATAAATCTTTTTTAAAATAATAAGAGCCGGGCATATTAGTCCGGTTTTTTTATTTTTATTTTCACTTCCGGTTGAGTTCGTGCCCTGAGGTTTGCTTTTTCACAAAAAAAGTCACTGTGACCCATTATAAATAATTGTATATTTGAAATGACAATTTCTCTTATGCGAAAAGTCCTAACCATATTTGTTTTGTTATGGGTTCTTTTACCAGGTATATGTTTAGCTCAGCCAAATGAGATGATTACCCGGCTCAAAGATGATGTTGCCGGTGCAAATTCTGATTCAGACCGGATTATAAAGTGGGGTAAACTGGCGGATTACTATTATATACATAGTTTGGATAGTTTGGGGGATCAGGCTCTAAGTAATCAGCTTCTCCTGGCTGAACTTTCTAATAATGAAAACCTGATGTACATTGCCTTATTTGGAGATGCGATCACAAAAATCACTGCTTCTTCTTCCAATGAGAATTTTAATAATACCATATCTTTTATTAAAAAGGGAATCAGTTATTCGGAAGAAAAAAATAACCCGGATTTTATTGCTCTTGGCTATAACCGCATGTCACAGGTTTATTTAAAAAGGGGGGAAGCAGATAAAGGCCTGGAAAATTCTACAAAAGCAGTGGCATCTCTGATAAATATACATTCAGATTCCATTAAGAGCCTCGTTTTTGTGGGTTTGGGCAATGCTTACCTGGCAAAAGGTGCATTGGTTGATGCCTGTAAAAATTATAATAATGCCTTCGACATGGCAATGAAAGCAAATTCTGCCCGGCTTGAATCCTTGACTTATCATAGTTTGTCGGAATTATATTTAAAGCTGGATTATCCTGATTTGGCCAAAGAGGAAATCTATAAAAGCCTTCATTTAAACCAGGCTAAGAAAGATACTCTTGGGCTTATATGGGATTATATTGACCTGGCAAGGCTTACAGATAAAAAGATATTTATTGAAGAGGCTATTTTACTCTCCACTATATCTAACCAGTTTAATTATTTATTGACCTCAAAAAGGTTGATGTTCTATTATTATTCATTTGTAGAAAAGAATACAAAGAGATCAATTAAATATCTTGAAAGTGAGCCTGACCTGAAACAGAGTTTTATTAATAGTGGAATAGAAAATTATTACAGGGCAATCGGGAATGTCTATTTTTCATCCAATCCTGATTCGGCCTTAAAATATTATCAATTAGCGAATAAAGAATTTATTAAAAATGTGGATAATAAAAACCTTCAGATTAATTATCATCAGATCGCTGAATGCTACAATAGGCTGGGTGATTATTCTGAGGCAGTTCAATATTATTTAAATTCATTGTCCTTAAACCGGAATAATAAAGATTATTCTTTTTCAAGTAAAATTACCTTAAAACTCAGCGACCTGTACCGAAAAGAAAAGGACTATAAAAAGGCGCTGAACTTTGCAGATCTTAGCCTTGCTTATAAAGATAGTTTAAACAAATTGTCAGGAGATCGGGATGTGGCCCTGCTGGGAGTTGCGAGGGAAAATAAGAAGCACGCACTTGAATTATTAACGTTGCAAAATAGTGAAATTAATAAACGTAATCGGCAGTTTGTGTTTATTAGTATTGTATTGGTCATAATCTTTTTTATCATTCTTGCTTTGGGTTCTTATACTGTTCCAAAATATGTTTTAAGATTTCTTGGATTTCTCTTTTTTGTTTCTGTTTTTGAGTTTATTGTTCTCTTGATAGACAATTTATTTATTTCCCATTCCATTAGTAATGAGCCATTAAAATTGTGGGGGATTAAGATCGGCTTAGTAGCCTTACTGGTTCCGCTTCAACATTTTTTGGAAAAAAAAGTTGTTAGTTTATTGGAATCCAGAAAATTGGTTCAGACGAGGACTGGCTTTTCTATTAAAAACTTTTTAATAAAAAAAACAAAACCCGCCACTGAATTGGAGGGTTTTGAAGCAGATGGTATTTTGTAATATTTTTAAAAACAACCTTCGGGTGGAGGCGGGCATAATCTTGAGATTTCATAAATGGCTGAAACAGCGAATTTTGCCGGCACAACAGTATTTACCCCATCATTATTCTTTTCAAATTCACCCATCCCTTTTCCCATCGATCCCAGAATATTCTGAGGTTTAAATATTTCGGAAGTATTTTTTGGCTTTTTACCTTTTGAATAAACATTGCTGAAAACCTGCATGGCAAAGGCAGGTTTCTCTTTCAGGTCGCTATAGGTTAAGGTATCTTTCCCAAATGTAAATGGAAATATATTTCTTTGGTTATATCTCTTAATCCTTTTGGGATCATTTTTATAGTACTGTCCTAAGTAAAAAACAACTGAATCGTCTTTGTTAAG
>JBBSUB010000183.1:0-9128 GCA_038235345.1 Chitinophagales bacterium | reverse complement strand
GAATGTTCATTGCGAATGATGTGTTCATAAAGATTTCGGTGCCATATCTTTCCCATTATTGGTGCCGGATCTGCTGCGGCCCATCTTGATTTCCATATTTTTAGACAATCATTTGCCACGATAGATTTATAACCACCCATCGTGTCGCCCATGGTTGTTGGTGCCGGATAGGGCATAGCCTGATGGTCATTTATTTTATAGTCATTTTCTTTCTCCGCATCGTCTGAACCACCGCCAATATCGTGTATGTTATTTTCAATTTCAGGGTTTTCTGGAATTGTCGAAGTATCTGTTAACACCAAAATTCCATGCATATGATTCGGCATTATCTGAAACACATCCAACTCGAAATTTGCAAATCGTTCCGATAAATTTATCCATTCATCAAATGCTATTTGTCCGAATTCATTCATTATCATTTCACCATTTTCAATTTTCCCAAAAAGGCATTTCATATCCTTACAACATATCGTTATAAAATAGGCACCTGCCTGGTAATAATCATAACCCTTCAACCGGATGCTTTTGCGGTGATGTATTTTGGGGTTGTATTTCATGATGTGTTTTTTATTGTTACATGAAAGGTTTTTTTTACTTCGTGTTGCGGGGTGCTTTGTACGTTGTATGGGCAGGGTTTACCCCTGCCCGTTTTGCCCCTTAGGGGTAAACTTTGCCCCTGCCCGTTTTGCCATGGGCAAAACCCCTGTCTTTATGCGTTTGCCCCAGGCAGGGGCAAAAGGGCACCCGCAAGGGGTGGCCCCTACAACGTTATGGCAAACATCCCTTCCAATCTCTCAACCATTTCCAATGATGGTTTCGCGTAAAACACTCCTTCATTTCTGTCGCGACGCATGCCACGGATAAATAAATACAAAATACCTCCAAAATCTCTTTCATAATCAAAATCGGTCAGGCGGCTTTCGAGGTATTTTTTTACTGCTAAAGTGTAAATCAAATACTGAAGATGATAATTGTTCTCATTCATTGCTTCTGCCAGAGATTCTTTAGAATAATCCTCAATGCTTCCACCTAAAAAATTTGATTTCCAGTCAAGGATATAATACTTCCCTTCATGCTCAAAAAATAGATCAATAAACCCATTCATCATTCCTTCTATTTCCTGGGAGGATTTTACGTTTATCAGACTATTGTTTTCTACAAACCGCGTTAAATCTGTTGGATTAAAAGTAGAAACAGGAAAATCAAATTCCATCTCATGGATGCGCTTGTCAAAAGCAATCTCATTTAACCGGAACTTCATATCACCGGTTTGAATAGAAACATTTAAAACCTGTTCAATCATTTCGGGTAGTTTTTCTTCATAAATATCTTTCGATCCCGGTGCAAAACGCTTAATGGCTTTTTCTACCACCGCAGACCATCTTTCATTATCTGAAAAATGAATGTTTTCAAAAATATAGTGCAACATGTTACCGGTGATATTACCTCTTGTAAGCTGACTAAAAATAAATTGTTGGTAAGGATCTTTATTGATTGTTGCCCTGATCTTTGGTCTTCTTTCAAGGTCTGCTGCAAGTTTAGTATAACTCATGCGCTGCCAGTTTTTATGTAGTAGGTCGAAATGAACCTTTTCATCCGTTTTTTTCCTTGCAACTGGACTTTCAGTTTGATAGTAATATCCCTCTGTGTTTATTTCAGATTGTTCAAATGTTATTTGCGGTGACTCCTTTAACTTATTTACAAAAGCAGCCAAAGATGATTCGCTATAATCATATGGTCGCCGGTTTCCTGAATTTTTATAAATAAAACATTTATACACCGCCCGTGTAATTGCCACATAAACTAATCGCCTGTTTTCCTGTTCCAGTTGTTTCGTGTTCATCTCTATTTGGTTCTCATCCAACTGGCTTTTAAGAGCAGAAATGTATTCAGATGTTTCCTCATCCCTATAACTGCAATCCTCATAATTATTCGTTTTGAGCAGATCAAGCGAAGGCGCAATTACGATTGGATATTGCAACCCCTTACTGCTGTGTATCGTAGTGATCTTTACGGCTTCTTCATCATTTTCTATCCGCTGTTCCAGTTCATCACCTACCGCATCATCTTCTTCCATAGCACGTTTGAGCCAATCAATTAATTCTGCGGGTGAAAGATTTTTGATACTCTCTGTTTTGAAGAGAAGTTCTATTAACTGGTAAAGATTAGTGATAATTCTTTCCCCGTTTTCTGTATTCGTTTGTAGTAGATGTGCCTGAATACCAAATTCTGTGATGAACAAATTCAATGGTTCATAAACACCACTCTTCTCCCAGGAGGCTTTGTAATTCTTAAAAAGAGCCGACACTTTTTCTGTATCTAAGGAAAGAATATTTTCTGTATTGTAACCAGTAAAAGAACTTAATAAAGCACGGTTTATTTTTGAGGGAGATTGATCCAGCATAGCTTCCAGAATATATAATACCTCCTGAGCTTCTCCTGATTGCAGCACTTTCGCATCAGTAACTGTTACAGCGGGAATGTGAAAGCGGGATAAGACACTTTTGATTTTAAATCCTTCACTTTTCGATCTGACTAATATGCCAATATCTGAAGGTCTTATCTGGCGACCATTGATAGTGTATTCCTTATTCCGCAGAAGGTCAACTACCCTGGCACCTACCGCTTCGTTTATTTTTGTTTTATTAGATTGGGTGTTGATAGAAATGGGAATTACACTTTCCTCACCTAGTTTGAAAAGACCGGCTTTGTTTTTTTCCGGAGATTCCACCTTTTTGTACACAATTTTGGTTTCCTCATTTTCAAAATAAAAAGTGTCGAAATCTTTTTCCGGTAAAAAGAACTGATTCATTGCTTCGATCATAGGTTCCGTTGACCGGTAATTGACATTCATGTCATAAATGCTGTCCACATCTTTATAGGCTTTGAAGTAGGTGAAAATATCTGCTTTACGCCAGGCATAAATAGATTGTTTGGGATCGCCGATATAAAATAAGATAGTGTTTTTTCCAAAGGCAGTATTGAATATTTCGTACTGTAATTTGTCCGTATCCTGGAATTCATCAATAAAAACAGCTTTATATTTTTTCTGTAAAGCCGCAACCAAAGCAGAGTTGTCTTTCCCCGAAGCCAAAGCCTGGTGGAGATTTACAATCAGGTCATCAAATGATAATTGATTTGCAGAAAGTTTATGCTTTTCTACACCTTTAGATATTTCATTGATGGCTACACAATAAATATGGTTGAAGCAATTGGTAATGATTTCCTTTACCTCCTCTTTGCTTTCATTGTACTTATCCCAATTTTCCAGGATATCAGGGAAGAGTTCTACAATATATTTTGATTTTTTCTTTTCATTGATTGCACTTATGAAATCTTCAGGATCATCGATTCTATCCAGAATATGTTTTCTTGCACTTGCATTTCCTTGTGATCTTTCTTTTAATTCCGCATTATTATCCACTACATGTTGATGCAGATCTTCCAGAACTTTATCTGATATTTCCCTTAATTGGTTTATTTGCTTCAGGAAGTTCAAATGATCTTCTTCACAAAAAGTATATTCTTTTTGGGCATCGTATTTAAAAAACCGCTTACCTGCTAAATGTTGCTTTACGATCGTTGATATGGAGGACCGGCTTAATTGAAAATCCATTAAAATAGATAATAATTCCGGTGAAATAGTGGTGATATGTTTGCGCCAGAATTTTTGCACTTCCTCCTCCAGAATTGAAGCCGTATCCTGTAAAAGATCTGCACCAAATAATTGGTTCGTTTCAAAAGCAAATTCTGTCAATGTTTGCTGGCAAAAGCTGTGGATGGTTAAAACAGACGTTTCATCTAAAAACAAGGTCGCATCTTTCAACCTTTCAAGCGTTTTTTCATGACCGATTTCCTTTATTGATTCCTGTACTAAATTAGAAATGGTTTGGTCGCTGATTTCTTCTCCTTGCGCACATTTATAGCCACTCCGTATAAATTTCCGGATTCGCTCCTCCAGTTCTGCTACAGCGGCCTTTGTAAAGGTCACCATCAGTATTTCCCGGATGGATATATTTTTCTCCAGGATCAACCGCAGCGCTAAAATGGCAATGGAATATGTTTTCCCTGTTCCGGCACTTGCTTCAATTAAATTACTTCCTTGCAAAGGAACCGTTGTTGGATTAAAGGGATGGAATATGACTTTGGACATTCTTTTATTTCTTAAAAGGGTAAGATGGGAATAAACGGGCAAGAGGTAACAATAATTTTTCAGCAACTTTTCTATATTTTTCTTCATTACCAGCTTGTGAAAAAGTACCGCCTTCATATTCTCTTATCAGGTAAGCATCGCTACAAGGATAACCGAATGTATCAAACATCTTTTTCACAGCAGCACCAAATATTCCATTAAATTTTTCTGTATCCGGGTTTCCAAGATCGTCAGGGATGATATTGAGTCCCATATCAAAAGGCATGATTTCTTTATGACCTTCTTTATACAATCCAACCAATTCTTTTAGTGTATCCATTGCTTCCTGCTGACTGATTTCTGTCCCTTTGAAAATGTCATTCTTGGATTGAGAAACGAACTGCAATGTTTTTTCAACTCCTGTTGCCCGTAAAGCCAGGTAATTGATCCACGCTTCCAGCATGTATTTATTTTCTCTTTTGGAAAAAGAAACTGCCACCTGTGTATCTCCATAAATATTTCCTATTGTTCCTTTTAAAACCACCTGGTCTAATTCTATATGAATGGGAAATACGGTTTCTACTTCCTCATTCGTTAACCCGATAAATTTTTCTTTCACTTCTGCCATGTCATCCATAATTTGATGTAAAACGACAGGAGCCATATTTTTAAGAGGTAGTTTGCCTTTCTTTAATTGTTCATTTTTGAACTGGTATATTTCCTCCTCGTTGATCTTTAAAACCTGATTTTTAAAATCCCATTTTTCAAGATGATCTAATTCAAAAACTTCTGTGTTCTGGAGAGTTACAGGATCATCATTATAATATATACCCAGAACATTATTGTAATACCCCTTCACAGGACTTTTAAGGAAGGAGATCAATTTATGTAACTGAATTTCTTCAAAATTTAATTCATCTTCCGCCTTTTCAGAAAAGATATTCTTTGTTTGATCTTTATGGCTTAATAAATAACTGTAGTACCGTGAATCGTTCAGGCTGTATTTTTTGCTGAAAGGATGCAAGGGATGTTTGGTGATCATTTGCGCCCGGACTTCTTTGGAATCCTCTGATGCTGATTCAATGTAATCCAGCAATTCATCTACTAAAATAGAAGGTGGAAGACTTGAATTGTCTTTAACACTTTGGCCGGTATAACTAATGTATAAATATTTTTGTGCTGAAAGAAGCGTTTCTAAAAATAAATGCTTGTCATTTTCTTTGATATTTCTATCTCCTTTCCGCCGTTCTTTTTCAATCAGATTGAAACTTGTTTTTTTTTCCTTCCGGGGAAACTTGTCGAAGTTCATTCCTAATAGACAAACGACCTTGAATGGAATACTCCTCATGGGAATTAAAGAACAGAAAGTAATTCCTCCTCCGGCAAAAGCCTTGCTGCGTGTAGCTCCTGTTAAGGTTGGCAGGAAGTTATGCGCGAATACTTCATAGCTAATCTTTTCATCAAAGAGATCATTGATGGTATTGTAATTTTCTAATTGTGTCAATAGAATACCATAATCTTCTTCCTGATTTTCTTCATTATTGATCACAAAATTATTCAGCACATCCTCTACATATTGAACCCATTCCGCGATTTTTTTTGGCTGCTTTCTTTCTTCCAGGCTTTGGATCAGCGCCTCCGCGAAATGAACAAAACGAATGACATTAAATACATCGGAACTTTCGACATTGTCCATGGGGAAAAAACTATCTTCTCCTCGCCCATACTCTTCTCCTCCGCTGATACAAATTCCATACATAATGCGCTTGAGTCCGTATTTCCAGCTTACGTACACGGAGTCATCCGCGTGATCTCCCTCTATACCGAAGCGGATATTTGCAGCATCCACAACATCTCTTACCTGCGAGGTATTAAGAATATTATGACGGCTTCTTACCGAGGTGAAATCCAATAACCGGACAACTGCTTCTGCCGTAAATTCCTGTTCAGTGAGCGAAAGAATATTGTGCAGGGCATTTGAAATACTATCCGATGCAGCATACGATTCATCCGCGATAGTATATTGAAATTTATAGGGTGCATTATCAAAAACAGCTTTGATATAGGATGCATATAAATCAATATCGCTCACCATTACAATGATATCTCTTGAAGAAAGAGTTTCTTTCTTTTGATCCACCAAATGTGTGAGATAATTGTATAAGGATTCCACTTCGCGCGCCGGACCATAGCAGGAATTAATATTGACCGAGCCATCTATGATTTCTTTATTTGTAAAATCGCCTTTATCCAGTTGCCTGTTTTCAAAAATAGAGGCCTGTATTTTATGCAGAAGAGATCCTTCTCCGGGGTCTGTATCTCCGATTACGTCATAGGAATTTATGAGGGTATCATTTTTAAATAAAATAGAAAAAGTATCCTGCAAAATCTTTCCCCAGGCAGTGAGCAATGCATTGCCCGTGCTGGTTTCAGACTGATGCGCTTTACCGATCTTCTTTAAGAAATAGAGCAGTTTTTCACTCTTATCTTCATACCAGAAATCGTAAGGAGCCGGATTGAGAAGTAAAAAATGAATATCTATATACCTCGATAGGTTTTGAAATATTTCGAGATGATACTCCGTTATCACACTTATCCCAAACAGGTAAATGAAGGGCATCTTTTGTTTTAAGCGTTCTGTTTGTTCCGGGTTTTTTAAGGCATCATGAATGTATTTTCCAATGAGTGTTTTATCCGGGAATAATTCAGGGGAAATATTTTTCGTGCGTTGCCATAATTCTTTTTGCCATTTTTCCTCCTCGTGCCTGGTAAACAATTTATCCTGGTTCCAGGATTGGATCATATCCGGACGGTAGATCTGGTATTGATCAAAAAGGTCAGCTACTTTTTCTGCCAAAGCCATTCTTTTTACTTCTTTATCAATTCCTTCATAATTATAATAGTCAGAGATCCGCGGAAATTTTTCAATAAATTCTTTTTCACCCAACACTTTGTACAAGAGCCAGTTCAGATCATCAGAGGACAAGGATTTTGTGAACGGACCGCCTAATATAAAATAGACCTGGTTAATTAAATCATTCGGTTTTAAGAACTGGATATTTGCAGCGATGCCCATGAGTTCTGCGATCCGGAGTTTCAACCAGCTATTCATACCTTCTGTTTGGGTAACAATATAAACGGGTTGAAAGACCGACTGCTGTTGTGATTTTATTTCTTCGGAAAGTTTATCTGCAAGCTGGTTCAAAGAATTTGAAACTTGCAAATAGAATTTATTTTCTTCTTCCAATGGTTGATGGTTTAAAAAAGTTATTGGTTAAATCGTTGAATAATTCCGGAGCCTCTTTTTACATAAGAATCAGCAGCTTTTAAAATAGCTGATTCTTCACCCTGCACTATGACCTTGCTCTTTGCTCTCGTGACGGCGGTGTATAAAAGTTCACGTGTAAGAAGAGGAACGTCTTCCATATCCGGGAGAATCACCATGACTTTGTCAAACTCCGATCCCTGGCTTTTATGGATGGTCATGGCAAAAACCGTTTCGGCATTGGAAACATAAGAAGGGGAGAAAGAAAGGAGATTTCCTTTGTCTTCAAACCAAACTTTTAATTCTCCGTTCTCGTCTGCCCGCACCAGGCCGATATCACCATTGAAAAGACTTAATTCATAATTATTCGAAGTGATCATAACCGGGCGATTATAATAAAAATCACCGGTTATATTTATTAGATTTTGTTTGATCAAATACTGCTCAATTTTTTTGTTAATCGCGTAGAGTCCTTGTTCTCCTTCTCTGATAACACAGAGTACTTTAAGATTGTTCAATTTCTTTAAGGCTTCTAAGATATCTTTCTCCTCAATGAACGTTTTATATCCGGCTATAAAATTCTGAAATATTTTATCAGAATAAGTTGAATCTACTTGCACCTGTTCATCCAGGTTTTTGAAAAAGTCACTAATTATTTGCGGCTTATTTTGAATAATTGCCTTACTGAATTTTCCGATTCCCTCATCATCGGAAAAGCGGTGACTTACCTGTAACTCAATTACATGCCCTGCCAGAGGATGCCCTGTTTTTGATATATGACTTTCCGGTAATTGCTGCGATTTATCCTCTATAAATGAATTAATAAACTCCATTCTTTCAGGTGGAAAAAGATTTAGTTTTTCCTGTGCCTGACAAAGATCTCCAAATAAACTACCGGCTTCTACTGAAGCTAACTGATCCTTATCTCCTAATAGAATGACCTTTGTTTCGGGACCTAAGGCAAGGAATAATTTTGCAAATAATGCCACATCAATCATCGAAGATTCATCAATGATCACTACATCATAATTGACCGGATTATTTTGGTCATGTTTAAAATATATTGAGTGCGGCTGATAGCCTAATAACCTGTGAATGGTAGAAGGCACAATCGTTTCGAATCCTTTCTTGACGGCATCGCTCATGCCAATATTGGCATTTGTGGTGGCATTCTTTAATGATTCACCCATACGTGCGGCTGCTTTTCCCGTCGGTGCAGCCAGGGCTACTTTTAAAGCAGGATTGATAGAGTAAAGTATTGCCAGGATTTTTGCGACTGTAGTGGTTTTTCCTGTTCCCGGTCCGCCGGTGATGATGGTGAACTGGTTTAAGGAGGCACTCAAGGCTGCAATCAATTGCCAGTTGATTCGTACATCTGCTTCTGGTTTTTGTTGGACAGAAAACAGTTCTTTAATAAAGGAGGAATGCTCTTTTAATAATTTTTCATTTGATTCAATTTGTTCTTCTTCATTTTTTATGAATTGACGAATACTATCCGCAATGATAGATTCATACCTGAAATAGCGATGGAGATAAAGCCGGTGATTATAAATAATAAAAGGCTCTGTTTTTGAACCGTCAGAAACCAGCTTCTCATACTTCGGGAATCTTTTGGGTAAAGGGTAGAGATTATCAAGGTCAGACATTTCTATTTCCTCCGGGTCAATGCAAATATGCCCTTCACTCATTTTTTTGGATAAAAGATAGAGATAGGGTCGCAGGTTTTCCGAT
>JBBSUB010000182.1:0-9159 GCA_038235345.1 Chitinophagales bacterium | reverse complement strand
CCTGGGAAAAATGGCCTCTAAATTTGTCCGGAAGAGTTTTCCGGAATTTACTCCTCCTGAATATTTTAAAAGCAGTGACTATGTGCGCACCGGATTAACGATCGTATTGGTACCGGACAAAAGCTATTATGAAAAATATCCCCAAAACACGACAAATGTGTGGCTGAACCACGCGCAGGAACCATATACTTTTCTGGTAGAGAAAATGAAGTAAGCAATTCCCCAACCGAACGTCGAAAAACAAAAAAGCTATGAGATTTTCAAGGCTAAATAAGAAACTATATTTGCATAGAAATGAAAAATATTCAGGTTTGGAGGATTCAAAACAGCATCTTCCTTTGACACTGAATTCATTCTCGTTTATTTTTGGCAACTTTGCCCCAATTAAAAAATTAATCGCAAATGGATAAATTGCTTTTAAGAGAGCAGGAAAAATTTGAGGCAGTTTTTCAGAATGCGTCACTTGGAATACTCGTTATAAATTCGAAAGGAGAAATTATTCTTGCCAATAGTTTTTTAATAGCTCAATTTGGGTATTCAAATCAGGAGGAGTTAATCGGTAAAAAAATGGAAATCCTGATTCCCAAAAGATACCATGGGAATCATGAAGCTGATAGAAATGGATTTATTGACAACCCTTCTGCCAGGCCAATGGGAATGGGCCGTGATTTATTTGGTGCCAAAAAAGATGGCAGTGAAATGCCCCTGGAAATTAGTTTAAGCAGTTATAATAATGATCAGGGCGTTTTTTCTATTGCTTTTATAAGTGACATCTCCGCAAGAATAGAGGTACAGACTAAATTAAGAGAACAACGATTAGCCCTTGCTGCACTAAACAAAAAAATGGAGGTTCTCAATGAGGAGTTGGAAAAGAAAGTAGCTGAAAGAACATTTGACCTGCAAAAAACATTGGAAAAATTAGAAGCCTCCAAGGATGAACTTGGTAAGGCTCTGAGCAAGGAAAAAGACCTGGGAGATTTAAAAAGTGGTTTTGTATCCATGGCTTCCCATGAGTTCAGAACTCCTTTAAGTACCATCCTCTCTTCAGCCTCATTATTGGCAAAATACAAATTAACTGAAGAACAGGAAAAACGGGATAAACATGTACTACGCATCAAGTCTTCCGTAATAAATCTAAATAATATTCTAAATGAATTTCTATCGATCGGAAAAATTGAAGAAGGGAAAATAATTGCCCATGATGCATTCTTTGATATAAAAGAGTTTATAACTTCCCAATTTACAGAAATGAGCGAAATATTCAAGGAAGGCCAAAAAATAGACTATTTACATGAAGGTGAAACAATTGTGCGGCTGGATGACAATTTGTTTAAAAACATCCTGATTAACCTGCTTTCCAATGCGGCAAAATTTTCAGGAGAGAATTCAACGATCTATTTGAAAAGTTCCGTAAAAAATAAAATTGTAAAATTTCAAATCCGCGATGAAGGCATTGGAATTTCAGATAAAGATCAGAAGCATCTATTCGAAATATTTTTCAGAGGTTATAATGCCACAAATATTTCGGGTACTGGTTTAGGACTACATATCGTAGCCAGGTATATTGAAATGATGGGTGGAAAAATGGATTTAAAAAGTGAATTAAATAAAGGAACAGAAATAAACCTAATCTTTGCACAATGATAAAAATATTAATAGTAGAAGATAATACAGAAATAAGAGAAAATACAGGTGAGATATTAGAACTTGCCAATTACGATGTAAGTACTGCTGCAAATGGAAAAGAAGGGTATGAAAAAGCTGTAGCAGATATACCAGATCTGATTGTATGCGATATTATGATGCCGGTATTGGATGGGTACGGCTTGTTACATTTAATAAATAAGAATGAAAATCTTAAAGGTATTCCATTCATTTTTTTAACGGCTAAAACAGAAAGAAATGATTTCCGTAAAGGAATGGAAATGGGTGCGGATGATTACATCACAAAACCATTTAATGATATCGAATTATTAAATGCGATAGAAAGCCGGTTAAAAAAGATCGGGTTTCAAAAGGAAAAGGCCCTGGAATCACAAAATCTCAATGATTTTTTTGAAGAGGTAAAACATGAAAATGCCCTCGAAAACCTGGCAGATTCAACACAGGTGAATCAATATAAAAAGAAACAACGCATTTATGCCGAAGGAAATCATCCACACAGTTTATACTACCTTAATTCAGGAAAAATAAGAACGTATAAGATCAATGAAATAGGCAAAGAGCTTACGATTGGATTGTATAACACCGGGGATTTTTTTGGTTATCATTCTTTATTACAAAACTCACCCTATAATGAAACAGCCGAAACACTGGAGAAATGCGAGATAAGCTGTATCGGAAGAGAAGATTTTGAAATATTGATAAATAACAATAAAAAGGTTGCGCAGAAATTTATAAAACTCCTTGCACATAATGTTATTGAAAAAGAGGAACAGCTCCTAAATCTTGCTTATAATTCTTTAAGAAAAAGAGTGGCAGATGCGCTGATTACTTTATTAAAAAAATACAAAGGAGAAGATAATACAAACTTTGTTATTCAAATTTCAAGAGAAGATCTGGCACACATTGCGGGTACCACAACCGAATCACTCATCAGAACTTTGAGCGATTTTAAGGCAGAGAAATTAATTGAATCAGAAGCAGGTTCAGTGAAAATATTGAATGAAAAGAAATTATTGGATATGCTGAATTAAAGAATGGATTTTAGCATTTTTTGGTTAAAATCATTCGATAATTGAAGGAAGTCATGCTCAAATTGCCAAATTTGTTGTCTTAATTCATTTTGTAAAACAAGGTTTTTGTCTTCTATTTGGCCAATTCCCCGCGATTTATGCAAAGCTTCCTGAATGGATTGCAGACTTCGAGACAATCTTTGCAACCCTGCATCTTTTAATAACAATTCATTTTGAAAATATTCTGCCGTTTGTAAAAAATGATTCCCCTCACTTTGGTCGACCATTTCGCTAAGCCTGTATTTTAGCAAAGCATTTTCCTGCTTGTAAAATTCCAGACTCCGCTTCCAGGCTTCATGTTCCTGCGTGAGTTGATTATTTTTTATATTTATCATAAAAGAATATTTGCCGGACTGGTTCGTCCGATGGACATTTTCAACCATATATTTTTTTGAGATGATAACAAAATTGCCGAAACTCCTGCTTTTTAAAAATGACCAGCCGCACAAATTAAAATGATACAAATCATAATAAAAAACACCCGGTTTTACATTAAATAAACCGGTTCAAGTCTATACGAAGTTATTTAGGCTGAGCATCAGCATTCTCAAATCTTCCTGTTTTTTCCGACAATAAAATACGGAAAACAATCCCATCAATACGGCTGATATCAACCGGCGCAAATGGCCATAAATTACCTAACTGTACTGTTTTACTGGCTACTCCTGAAAATTGCCGACTTGTCAAAATTCTCAATGCTTCATATCTCTCCTCTTCATCTGTAAGCTCTTTAAATGATCCCCAGGTAATAACTGTTTGCCAATTACCCATATCCACTAAATTCTCCACTTCAAAACAAACGTCCGGATTTTGCCGCATCATAGATAATTTCAACCCTTCATAAGCATGCACATAGACACAATCATCTTTATAGGCATAGCTAACCGGTAAAACATACGTTTTGCCAAATGCATGGCATCCTATTCTACCAATAAAATTACTTGTAAGTAATTTCTCAATTTGAGCATCGTTAAGTGTACCAAGCATATTTTTTTGATCAAAAATATTGGTTCAGTAAACGATATGAAATGATGAGACGCAGTAAAACGCATGATTCCAATCATTTGGTACTGAATCATAGGAATCAGGTATTTTCAATACAACCAATAATCTTGGTTATAGGAGATAAATCCCGTGTAAATAGCAGAGATTTCGGATCGGGAAACCCTTAAGATGGGTATCAAATAAACGCCCATAAGTACTCTGAATACCGTCCTTCCTGGAGTCTGTTTTTTTTAATTCTCAGTTGAAATACTTATGTTGTCCGGCTTTTGAGCAGAAGCCAGGGCAGGATATTTCTTATTGAATTGAATAATCATAATAATTATTCCCGATAAAATAACGAGGGCACAATAAAACAAAGCCATATTTGCAGCTTTAACCGGTTTAAAATCCAATGCTTCCAGCCCTTGCAGCATTAAAACAAATTCCTGAACCAACACTCCTGCGACAAACAAAAGCATTCCCAATTTAGATAATTGCCGGTTTGTTTTCCGGAGGGTAAAATCGATATACCCCAGTATAAAAAATGAAATGATTCCTAAAAAAGACAAATGCAAATAACCTATGATCACGGGGCGGTAGGCAAAGGCATAATGACTTAAGAAAGGAATGATGGAAAGTAATTGTAAAATTACTTTTAGGATAAAAGCAGCAGAGGCAAGAGTCCAAAGCCAGCGGGTAGTTTTGGAAAAAGCAGCAAACGTTTTTTTCTTTAAAAGTGGATATAATTGAATAAAATAGACCAGAACCAATAATTGCAGAATTCCGAAAATGTTACCAATCCAGATTAAAACCGGAGGTAGTTTTAACCAGATGATGGAAAGAATGTATGTAGGCACAACTGTTAGAGCCATTACATAAAATAATTTCTTACTGACTACATTAGAAGAAACAATTCCTCTCCGGTTTAATGCAGAAAACAATAAAGCGAAACAAACAAAAAGGAACCAGCCATTGTATTGAAAATGCAGGAAAAAATAAATTGCCCCAAAATAAAAATCCTGGATCATAATCCGGTTGATCATCAGGTAAGCCAGTGCTATAGCGCCTAAGGAGGAAAACGCCCAAAGAAAAAGACTTGCTTTGAGCCATAGCGGCGCGAAGGACGGATCGGAAACTTTATTCAGGTCTCTCCAATAAAAAAAGATAAAAATATAGGAAAACAGAATACAAATACAGGTAAAAGTTATGGAAATAGTATCATATCCTTCCGCAATAAACCCGGCGAACATTCCATAGGCAGAAAGGCAATTCAGTAAAAGAATAATGTTATATTTTTTTACATTTAAATGTGGCCGTTTTACCTGTAGATATTGAACCATAAGGGCCATCAGAACCAGTGTAACCCAACCTACAAAAGCAAAATGGGAATGGCCATGCAGCAGATTTTTTTGATTGACAGAGGGTAAGGGAAAATTAATTTTATACCGGAGAGTTACACCGGCCAAGGCTACCAAACTAAAATTTACCAGGGCCAACTGAACCCATTTCCTTGCGTTAAAAGTATCCTTTCCTATATCCATTTGTAGAAATATAATTATGATGAGATTTTCTCAAAACTAAAATAAGTTTATGATAAACCTCTGCGATTCTATAAATAGAATTTTTATGATTCAAATATCCTGGAGAATAGATGCTTTTTTTTATAGCTTGTAGAAGAAATGTTTATGATGCCATTTCCGCATATAGAAGTTTTTAAAAGAAAAAACTTTAAAGAGGAATTCTCAATGACCGGTATAGTATGCTAAAAAACAGCGATTAATTATGGGCATCCATGAAGATTTTATAGGATGTGCAATTTTTAAGATACCTCTGAAATATCTTTATTTTTCATTCAGAAAAAGTGGTGAATTTATGTTTGGCAGGTGAATTGATCACTGACTACAAGTTCTTTACTTCCCGGAGTATATTTATAAAATCCTTCGCCGGTTTTAGCACCTAGTATCTTTGCATTAACCATATTGGTCAATAACGGACAGGGAGCATACTTTGGATTTCCAAAACCATCCTGCATTACTTTCAAAATAGAATGGCAAACATCCAGTCCAATGAAATCAGCAAGTTGTAAAGGTCCCATCGGATGAGCCATTCCAAGTTTCATTACCGTATCTATTTCTTCTACACCGGCCACTCCTTCATACAAGCTATAAATAGCCTCATTGATCATAGGCATTAAGATCCGGTTTGCAATAAACCCCGGATAATCATTTACCGCACAAGGTATTTTACCCAACTGTCTGGATAGTTCAATAATGGTTTGACTAACCTTCTTATCGGTCATATAACCATTGATGATCTCCACCAGTTTCATGACCGGTACCGGGTTCATAAAGTGCATCCCGATTACCCAGTCAGGCCGTTTTGTAACAGAAGCTATTTTAGTAATTGATATGGAAGATGTATTCGACGCAAGAATACATTCAGCAGTAGCAAATTCATCTATTTCCCGAAAGATCTTTAATTTGAGATCAATATTTTCTGTAGCGGCTTCTACAATTAAATTGCTTTCTGCTATCCCTTCTTTTATAGAATTAAATGTCGAAATATTGGAAAGTGCAGAATTTTTTACTCCCTCAGTAATAGTTCCTTTAGCTACCTGGCGATCAAGATTTTTACTGATGGTTGTTAATGCTTTCTCTAATTGCTCTTTAGATACATCCACCAGGTTTACCTTGAATCCACTTTGTGCAAACACGTGAGCAATGCCATTTCCCATGGTTCCGGCACCTATTACTGTTACATTTTTTATCATGATGAGCTTTGAGCTTTGAGCCATCAGCAGTGAACTATTCATTTTTTGTGGCTAAATTATTTCAATTTTATTCAACTATGAACTCCGAACTCCGAACTCCGAACTCCGAACTATGAACTCCGAACTATGAACTATGAACTCCGAACTCCAAACTCCTAACCCCTAACTGCCCTACTTCTTCTTATAATCACCCCTCTTCCAGGCTTTTATAAATTCCGCCCAAGCCATCGGATTGAATATATTTTGAGGAGGTAATTGTCCGGCAGAATAGGATTTACGCGCATTTTGTTTCAGGTAATAATTACCCGCTTCGCGGCCATCCTGCGGATAAACGGACATTAGTGCACGCCGGTTTTCTTCAGATACATTTCTCCGGGCAATTTCCACATCATCATCGGGTATTTGAACGTTGACAAATTCGCGCTCAAATTCAGCACGGGTAGGATATTTTTTAATGATGGTGGCTGGAAGATAGACTGTATCTTCAACCATTAATTGAATCATGCTATGTTGATTTCCATCAAGATCTTTCGGTATATGCACCAATTTTGGCTTATAACCTACACTGGTAAATTCAATATTATCTCCTTTCAAAACAACGATTGAAAATACACCCTGGTCATTTGTAATCGTTCCCTGGTTTCTTCCTTTAACCACAATACTTACAGAGGGTAAAGCCATTAAGCTATCTGCTGACATCACAACTCCATATAACTGAATTACAGAATCTTTGTAGTTTTCAAACTGTGCCTTTGTTACCAATGGATACGCTAACATCAAAACGAGAAGAGAAAGTATAGTTTTTTTCATATCTAACTGCTAAGGTCTGTATTATTTTAGAAATTTTGATGCTAAAGATGTTGTATTAAAGATAACATTTCCAATTTGACAAACAAAGTAAGGTGTTAAGGGCTAAATTTGCATTTACCAAAATCTTTTTAACAAAAAATTGAACGATGAAAGAGAAAGAATTACTTAGCGCACTAAGCACTGTGGAAGAACCGGATTTAAAAAATGACCTTGTTTCGCTTAATATGATAACGGGTATAAAAATCGACGGCAACAATATTACCTTTACCATTATATTGACAACCCCGGCTTGTCCGCTTAAAGAAAAAATGAGAAATGATTGCGAAAAAGCAATTCATTTAATCAACCCTGATGCAGTTGTAACTGTAAACTGGTCCAGCAGAACAACCTCTTTACGTACCGATAAAAACGATGTCTTAAAAGGAGTTAAAAATATTATTGCCGTAGTAAGTGGAAAAGGTGGTGTGGGAAAAAGCACGATCGCTTCAAACCTATCCCTGGCCCTGGCTGAAAGCGGAGCAAAAGTAGGATTAATGGATGCAGATATTTATGGACCAAGCGTACATATTATGTTTGGCGTTCGTGGCGAAAGGCCACAAATGCGAGATGTAGATGGCAAAGGAAAAATTATTCCGATTGAGCGTTATGGAATGAAATTGATGAGTATCGGATTACTGGTAGATGAAAAACAGGCAGTTGTTTGGCGTGGACCGATGGTGAGCAGCGCTATCAAACAATTTGTCACTGATGTAGATTGGGGCGATCTGGATTACCTCATTATTGATATGCCTCCAGGAACCGGCGATATTCATTTAACCATTGTACAAACAGTTCCTGTAACAGGTGTTATTGTAGTTACTACGCCACAATTAGTAGCACTTGCTGATGCTAAAAAAGGCATTGCTATGTTCAATCAGCCGGGATTAAAAGTCCCTGTAATCGGTCTTGTAGAAAATATGAGTTATTTCACTCCTGCTGAATTGCCGGACAACAAATATTATATTTTCGGAAAAGAAGGCGGAAGAAGGTTAGCGGAAGAATTTGATATTCCGTTCCTAGGGGAAATTCCTTTAGTACAAACCATCCGTGAAGGTGGAGATATAGGCGTACCGGTGATGATTGGAGATGATGAAATTTCTAAGAAAGCATTTATGGAATTTGCTGATAATGCGATCAGGGGTATTTCCATGAAAAATGCACTGCTTCCATCTGAAGAAGTAAGCGAAACGTTGGAAAAGGTGCAGTAGGGAGGAGGTGCCAGGTATGAGGTATGAGCTATGAGGTATGAGTTAAACAATAGCAATTTAACAATTCAACCACATTCAACAATTTTTAACCATTGACTTCCAATTCCACCGCAGTATCATCTTCAAAAAAAGCCTCCAGCTTATCCCCCCGGAAAACTTCTCCTATACCAATCGGAGTTCCGGTGAAAATGATATCGCCTTCCATCAATTCGTAACTTTTTGAGATGATGGAGATCAGAGAATGAAAATCGTGGATCATTAATTCTGAATGACCCAATTGAACCATTTCACGATTATTATACAAACAGAAATTAACCTCAAGGATATTAGCAATGGAAGAAGCCGGGAACCACTCTCCTATTACTGAAGAATTTGACCAGGCATGCACCTTTTCCCAGGGAACGATAATTCCGTTTAGGACATCATGAATATCCATCTGAATAAAATTTATTCCGGTGGTCACAGAATCGTAATAATTAATCGCTTCTGATTCAGAAATATTTTTCCCGTTTTTAGAAACCCGCAGAACCAGTTCACTTTGGGCATATAGCCGGTTATCCTCAAAACCAGGGTAATTAAATTCAGTACCGGATAATAATGCGGAGGATGGTTT
>JBBSUB010000181.1:0-9235 GCA_038235345.1 Chitinophagales bacterium | reverse complement strand
TGGTGTTACTTTATACATAGATCTATCTACTTCAAGAGACCTGACAGTTTTTCCTCCTTTTACATCCAGTAAACTAACGATCACCATTAACAGCACGGTGAAGAAAAATGCCCAGCCCATACTTATAAGGAAGGGTATCTGGAATAATCCACCATCTACAGGATAGGCTGTATAAAGCCAGGTTTCAGGACCAAAGATGCCGGGCAAATACTTGTCGAATGCAATCATGATGATCACACCGCAGATAATACCTGCAATAGCTGCTTTTGAGGTAGCTCTTTTCCAAAAGAAACCAAGAAGGAAAACCGAAAATATAGCAGGAGAAATATATCCTGTGTATTTCTGAATAAAGATAAATCCACCGGCGCCGCCAATTCCTAAAAGATCATTCCAGTTAACCATTATTGCTATTAATAAAGCCACAATAACAGTCGTCCGACCCATGCGTAAAAGTTTTTTATCCGGCGCATCTTTATTGATGTATTTTTTATAAATATCCAGCGTATAAATTGTCGAGATACTATTTGCCTTTCCTGCAAGAGAAGCTACAATAGCTGCCGTTAAAGCTGCAAGAGAAAGTCCTCTTAAACCTGTAGGCAAAAAGCCCAGGATGGCTGAGTAAGCATTATCCGCGTTTAGTTTTCCATGCAACAACATTTCAGATTGCAATTCTCCGTTTTTATATAAAACATATGCTGCAATACCCGGCAAAACCACAATGATGGGCATAATGAGTTTTAAAAACGCAGCGAACAATATCCCCTTTCTGGCAGTATTCAAATCCGCACCCAGGGCACGCTGTGTGATATACTGGTTACAACCCCAATAGTTCAGATTGGCAACCCACATACCCCCCATCAGCATTAGTACACCCGGGAGATCCACATAGTTGGAGATTTCCTGTGGTGAAGAATTGACTGTTGGTTTTTTAAAGATCATTTGAAAATGTTCCGGCGCCTGAACCATCAATTGGTTTGCACCATCTAAAACACTTTGCCCGAATCCAAACTTTTCCGATACCATCGTCAAAGCGATATAGGTTGTAACCAAACCACCTATGATCAATACAACTACCTGGAACACATCCGTATAACCGATCACTTTCATACCACCAAGTGTAATGATCAGGGCAAAGAAGGCAAGACCAATCATAAGAATATGGAAATTCTCTCCACCCGTAAGGCCGTTTATCGCCAGCGCACCCAGAAATAATATAGAAGTGAGATTCACAATAATGTATAGAAATAACCAGAAGATGGCCATGATCAAAGCAACTGATTCATTGTACCGCGTTTTTAGAAATTGCGGCATCGTGAATATTTTGTTCTTTAAATAAATGGGCATAAAAAATACTGCAACAATAATTAAAGAAGCTGCACCCAACCATTCATAGGCGGAAATGGCCAGACCTAATTTAAAACCACTCCCCGACATACCGATAAATTGTTCCGCAGAAATATTTGAGGCAATTAAAGAAGCTCCAATCGCCCACCAGGTAAGAGATCCTTCTGCCAGGAAGAAGTCTGTGGAGGTTTCTGTTGCTTTCTTTTTCTTTCGATAAATGTAAATCCCATATGAGGAAACAATGATGAAGTAAACAAGAAAAACCAGGAGATCAGTAGTCTTTAGCATTTTAAGTTTTTAATAAGTATTGAAATGATTGTGGTTTAAATTTAGATAACTTCGGAAGAATATTCCCCGACGGCCTCAACTTTTTTCATGGATGATTCCCTGAAAATCATTTCCGGTTCTAGGACTATTTTCACCGGCTCTTCTTTATAAAAATTATTTCCTTTTGATAATTTCATTAAAAGCCGGGCGGCTTCCTCTCCCATTTTTACCGTTTGCTGATCTACTGTTGACAAAGTCGGCGTTATATACTTGCCAAATTCTTCATTCGCAAAACCAATCAAAGCCATATCCTCCGGAATGGAGATCTTCTTTTCTTTTAAAGTCAGCATTGCACCCAGGGCAGTAAAATCTTCTGCTGCAAAAATGCCATCAGGAGGATTTTCCAGATTAAGTAATTCTTCCATAGACATTCTTCCACCTTCTACAGTCAGGTTTCCGGTCACGATTAAATCCTCTTCTACGGGTAAATTATTTTTTAGTAATGCATCTTTGTATCCATTCATCCGGTTTTTAAATATGTCCGAATGTTCCGGTCCGCCTATATGGGCAATCCGGTTACAGCCCTGCCTGATGAGATGATCCGTAGCATTGAAAGCGCCTTTATAATCATCAATCACCACGGATGGAATCCCAAGCTCTTCTTTACTTCTGTCAAAAAATATCAACGGAATTCCTTTGTTTTTTATTTCAAGAAAATGATCATAATTCGTGGTTCCCAGTGCAATAGAAGCGATAACACCATCCACACCGGAGCGAAAGAAAGTATCCAGACCTTTCACCTCATTTTCCATCAATTCATTGGATTGATACAACAAAGTAGTGAAACCGTTTTCAGAAGCAACATTTTCTATTCCATGAACAACAGAACCAAAAAAATTAATTTTCGCACTTGGAATCAATACACCCCAAATGTGCGATTTCCCGGACCGTAAAGAGGATGCCATTTTATTTTGCCGGTAATTCATTTGCTCCGCTTTCGCTCTAACCAATGCTTTTGTGCCATCACTAATAGCAGGATGGTTATTTAATGCACGCGAAACAGTAGCTGCTGTAACATTCAATTCTCTGGCTATATCATTAATAGTAACTCTCTCCATTAAGTGCAATCGTTTACATAAAAATAAGGGGAATGTTTAAATTGACAAAAAAATGTTAAAGCAAACGATTGCGTTTTGTGTATTATAGCTGGTATTTAATTTGAAATTGTATTAATCTCCTTAAAAAATTTATAATTCCAGGTCTCCTTGAACAAGTGAATCGTTAAAACAGAACCGCTTCTGATTATTATTCTTAGAATTATTCTCCCCAAACCGTGATCACAATATTTCTCCTTCCTCCTCTGTCTCTGTGTTCACCCAGGTAAATCCCTTGCCACATTCCAAGAGAAAGAGAACCATTGGATATGGGTATTAAAACTGAACTACCTAACATAGATGCTTTCAAATGGGCCGGCATATCATCCGGACCTTCATAATTATGTTTATATTCCGGATCATTTTCAGGAACGGCTTTGTGGTACCACATTTCAAAATCTATGCGCACCGTGGGATCCGCATTTTCATTGATGCATAAGGAAGCAGAAGTATGCTGAATAAATGCCTGGAACATGCCTGTTGTAATCTCTTTTATTTCCGGCATTGATCTTAAAATTTCATCTGTCACTAAATGAAATCCACGGGAACATTCCTGTAATTTTATTTTCTTTTGAACCATTTTCATACTGAATTCTTTACGAGCGTGTGATTACTTTGAAAAAAAGACCTTTTGACATGTTTATCCAATTTACCCAATCGGGAAGCAGGTATTATTTTCCAATTTCATAGCCGGCCGGAGGTTCCATTCCCATCAGGTATTTTACAAAATAATCCCATCTTCTACGCATCATATAAGGTTCATTGGCAAAGCCATGTTTGCGATTTGGAAGCATCAGCAGATCAAAGTCTTTATTCGCTGCTATCAAGGCATTCACGACCAACAAAGTATTATCAGGTGGTACATTATTATCCATCGTTCCATGAGCAAGGAGCAATTTCCCTTTCAGATTCTTTGCTATTAATTCATTCGCCTGGTTATCATAATTTGTGGTTCCATCCGGATTTGTCACCAAAAGCCCCTGCCATTTTTCTCCCCAATCATCTTCATAACTTCTGTTATCATGATTGCCTGCTTCGGAAACAGCCACTTTAAAGAAATCAGGGTAGGAAAACATGGCACTGGCGGAAGCAAAACCACCACCTGAATGTCCCCAGATTCCGACACGCGTTGTGTCCATCCAGGAATTCTTTTGTGCCAGTTGGCGAATCATCGCTATCTGATCCGGCAAACCGTTATCACCCATATTTCCATAATAAAATTCATGAAAAGATTTTGAACGGCCGGGCGTTCCAAGAGCATCTACTTCTACTAAAATAAATCCCAATTCGGCTAAAGACTGTTTATCGCCCCGGCTGGCAGAAAATTTTCTGCTGCCTACACTACCTGTTTGCGGACCGGGATAAATATAATCCACTATCGGGTACGATTTTGTTTTATCCAGATTCGTCGGCTGATACATTAATCCATACAAATCTGTTTTACCATCTCTTGCTTTTACACTGAATTGGACAGGTGGTTTCCAGCCGGATTTCTCCAGGTCAGAAATGTCTGCCTTTTCTAAAACGGTCAATAATTTTCCATCCATATTTCGCAATACAGAAACAGGTGGATTTACAGGTGTGGAATAGGTGTCCATAAAATAATTTCCCGAAGGAGAAAAATCAAGTGTATGAGTGCCTGTTTCGGGCGTGAGAAGTTTTAGATTCTTCCCATCAAAACCAACACTATAAAGATATTGATAGTATGGATCACCCGCTTCTTTACCAGCTCCGGTGAAATAGATTTCCCTGTTTTTTTCATCCACTTTTTGCAGGTCCATAACACGCCAATCACCTTTGGTGATTTGATTTTTTAATTTCCCTGTATTTAGGTCATATAAATATAAATGCCCCCAATTATCCCGTTGTGAAAACCAGATCACCTCATGGGAATCATTCAAAACCCGCCAGGAAGGCTCACTGTAACCTGATTCAAAAAAAGTTTTTTCCGTTTCACTGATTACAGAACGAATATCGCCGGTTTCCGGATTTGCCATTTGCAAGTGAGCATTCTTATGATCACGGGAGCTGGAAAGAAATGCAAATTCCTTCCCGTCTTTACTCCACTCCACATCCAGAAGATTTCCTGCACGATCTGCAATGTGATCTGTAATAGATGAGCGCTGTGGATCAGGTGCCATCTTAAAACGAACTACTTCCGGCGTTGGTTTCAAATTAATGATTACCCGGTGAAGCATAAATATCGTGCTATCGCCCGGCATTGGATACTTCCATTGTTCCAGTACAGGATGCCCCACTTTTGTAGACACCAAATACATTTCTCCGACTTTCCGTCCATCATGCTGAAATGTTGCCAGGCGGTCGGATTGTGGCGACCATAGTAAAACCGGTTGATCAGAAATCGTCCAGCCGGCATTATTCGTAGCATAGCCAAAATCTTTTATGCCATCAAAAGTCAATTGTGTTTCTTTTCCACCGGGAATTTCACGCATCCAAAGATTGTAATCTTTAATGAAAACGACCTTTTTACCATCGGGAGAAATGCTTGCATTCGAGTTTTGTATTGGTCCATTTTCTTTCGCTGATACAATACTTTTTTTAAATGATTTCGGTTGAACTATGACTGTTTCCGTTCCGTTTTTTACAACCCGCACATATTGTAAAGTATCGCCCTTCCAGGTACTACTCTTTATAATATTCTGCACAAGCGGCGTAGTATTTTTTATCAAAAAACTTTCTGCTTTTTTATAAACCCGTGCATCCATTTGTTGTGCAAATGAATTTCCGGATAGAATAAAAAGGAAAAATAACCCCAATTTAGAATACAATGAGAAGGTTCTCTTTGAAAAAAAATGATGCATAGTGTGTTTTTTTAGATAAAAATATTCAATGAAAGTATTTAAAATTTGAGAGAATTCAGGAAGAATCCATAAACGGATAAACAAACTTTGGAGCAGCGCGCGTCTGTTTCTCATAAAATCAACCTTCTCCCCCATAAATAAGAATTTCAATCATTCTTTAAAAAAAATAAAAGGAAAAATGGCAATCAAAATCATAAAAATTGGTTGTAAATAAATATTATAAAAGGTGATAAGTTTCTTAAATTCGTATTCAACACTCTATATATAAAATACCGGAAATTAATTTTTATTACTCAACTATTGGTTATGCGGGCATTGGTTATTTCAGGAGGAGGTAGCAAAGGAGCTTACGCGGGAGGTTTAGCGGAGTATCTCATCAGGGAGCGTAAAAGAAATTACGATATATTCATCGGGAGTTCAACAGGAAGTTTGTTGGTGCCATTACTTTCAATCGGCGAAATAGACAAACTCAAAGAAATATTTACTTCAGTTACCGAGTCCGACATATTCAATTCTTCCCCGTTTATTATTAGTGAAAAAAATGGCGATCCCATCGCAAAGATCAATCACTTTGGCATTTTAAAAATGTTCTTAAAAGGTAAAAAAACATTCGGTGAGAGTGAAAATCTTCGTAAGATCATTAAGAAGGTTATCACCGAAGATGATTACAAGGCTATTCAACGGTCAGGCCGGGAAGTAATTGTAACGGTTTCCAATCTGACAAACACCACTATTGAATATAAATCTGTGAAAGATTTCGGCTACGAGGACTATTGCGACTGGATTTGGGCTTCCACTTCCTTAGTTCCATTTATGAGTTTGGTGAACAAAAATGGCTTCGATTATGCAGATGGCGGAATGGGTGACTTTGTCCCTATTTACCAGGCAATACAAAAAGGCGCTACTGAAATTGATGTCATCCTTTTAAAAACGGATAGAAACATTACCAATAGTCCTTCCATACATAATGCCTTTGATTTGATATTGCGGATCTTTAATTTTATGCTAACTGAAATTGGAGACGGTAATCTTATTATAGGACAATTAGAAGGTTTAAATAAAAAAGTAAAGCTCAACATTTACAGACCTCTGAATGATCTTACGGCAAATTCACTCATATTTATTCCTGAACAAATGAAACGTTGGTGGCAACTGGGATATCATAACGGTGTAAAACATGCGCCGGATTGCACAAACATAGAAGTAGCACCCTGATTTCAGATTCATTTATCTGATTATGTACTCATAAAAAGGTAAAGTATGGCGGCAATTGAGGCACCAATGAATGGCCCCAATATAGGTACCCATGCATATTTCCAATCGCTGGTGCCTTTGTGTTTTAATGGTAGTAAAGCATGGACGATTCGCGGCCCGAAATCCCTGGCCGGATTAATCGCATACCCGGTCGTACCACCAAGAGAGAGGCCAATTGCCCAGACCAAAAATGCAACCGGGATAGCACCCAGGGATCCAAGACCGATCGGTGTTTTCGCATCAGAAATCTCCCCACCGGTAAAATGAAAAATGACGAATATCAAGACAAACGTTCCAATTACTTCACTTAAAAAATTGAACAATAAATTTTTCATAGCCGGAGAGGTACTGAAGGCAGCCAGTTGCAAAGCCGCATCCTCCGTAGCATTGAAATGATCACGGTAAATGACCCAAACCAAAAACGAACCCAACATGGCACCAATAATTTGTGCAAGCACATACGGCATTACTAATGTCCAGCTAAATTTACCCACAATGGCAAGCCCAATGGTGACCGCCGGATTTAGATGTGCCCCACTGTATGGACCTGCTATAACCACTCCGACAAAAACAGCCAAAGCCCATCCTGTAGTGATGACGATCCAGCCTCCACCGTTTCCTTTTGTGCCTTTTAAAACGACGTTAGCAACAACCCCATTTCCTAATAGGATCAGAAACATGGTACCAATTATTTCAGCAGAGAAAGGAGACATAAAGTTTGAATTTTAAAAAATGAATTTTAAACACGAATTTTTATTATAAACACGAATTTTTTAAGAACGAATTACACGAATTGAAAAAGCCATGAGCTATTAGCAATGAGCTTTGAGCCTTTTAAAACCTATAACCTAATACCTGAAACCTGATACCTGATACCTAAAACCTGATACCTGATACCTAAAACCTACTATTAAACACGAATTTTTTAAGAACGAATTACACGAATTGAAAAAGCCATGAGCTATTAGCAATGAGCTTTGAGCCTTTTAAAACCTATAACCTAATACCTGACACCTGATACCTGATACCTAAAACCTACTATTAAACACGAATTTTTTAAAAACGAATTACACGAATTGAAGACAGGTCGCGACCTGTCCCTACCTGAAAACCGAAAACAATAACAACGGATCTTAGGCACGAATTGTACGTAAGGACAGGTCGCGACCTGTCCCTACAACCTATCCTCCTTTTGCCCAAACCTTACACGCATTCACCGCCCTGTGCCATTCCTTTATCATTTCTTCTGAATTCTTTTTTTCATTCGGTTTAAAGTATCGATCCACAGCCCACTGCTGTTGAATTTCTTCTATACTTTCCCAGAAACCAACGGCTAATCCGGCGAGATAAGCTGCACCAAGCGCTGTGGTTTCGGTGATCTTTGGTCTGACCACATCTGCATTTAGAATGTCCGCCTGGAATTGTAATAATAAATTATCAACCGTTGCACCGCCATCTACCCGCAATTCCTTTATGGGCGTGCCAGCATCAGCTTCCATTGCCTGCAGGACCTCCATCGTCTGAAAGGCAATGCTTTCCAGGGCTGCCCGTGCTATATGGGCTGAAGTAGTTCCACGGGTTAGTCCTGTCATCATTCCGCGCGCATAGGCATCCCAGTGAGGTGCACCCAAGCCTGCAAAAGCAGGCACAAAATAAACGCCGCCATTATCAGGCACTTCTTCTGCAAGTGATTCAACCTCCGCAGACGTTTTGATAATGCCTAATCCATCGCGCAGCCATTGCACGACTGCGCCGCCGATAAAAATACTTCCTTCCAGCGCATATTGAACAGTATCTCCTACTTTCCAGGCGATTGTCGTGATGAGTTTATTATTGGACAACACCGGTTTTTCTCCAATATTCATTAACATAAAACAACCTGTGCCATAGGTATTTTTAACCATGCCTTTTTGGATACACATTTGCCCGAATAGAGCAGCCTGCTGATCACCAGCTATACCTGCAATGGGAATTTTAGCGGCTAATACTTTTCCAGTCGTTGTTCCATAAACTTCACTGGATGATTTTACTTCCGGCAAAACGCTTGCAGGGATATCAAATAATTTTAAAAGTTCTTCATCCCATTGCAGCGTAGTAATATTATACAACATTGTCCGGGATGCATTGGATACATCGGTTACGTGTACCTGACCACCAGTAAGATTCCAGATAAGCCATGAATCAATCGTACCAAATGCTACCTGGCCATTGGCTGCTTTTTCCCGCGCACCTTCCGTGTTATCCAGGATCCACTTTATTTTGGTTGCTGAAAAATATGCGTCTAAAATGAGTCCTGTCTTTTCCCGGATCATTTCAGCATGTCCTTTTTCAGATAATGTATCACAAAATGGAGCTGTGCGCCTATCCTGCCAAACAATAGCCTTTCCTAAAGGG
>JBBSUB010000180.1:0-9265 GCA_038235345.1 Chitinophagales bacterium | reverse complement strand
TTTATCGTTAATATAAAAATTTCCTGCACTGTTTCTTAGTCCTTTTGTAGCCAATTCAACGGCATATCTGTCTTGCGCAAGAATAGCTCCTGTTAATGCATAATCAGATGTATTATCCAACAATTCAATTGTTTCTTCAAATTTATCCGCATCGTAAACAAAGATTGTAAGAACAGGTCCGAATAACTCATCGCACATAGTCACATACCTGGGATCCTTTGCTTCAATAACCGTAGGCTCAATGAAATATCCTTTGGATTTATCGCATTTTCCGCCAACAAGAATATTAGCATCAGAAGCAGCTTCCGCATTTTTAATATACTTTTCTAACTTATCAAAACTTTTTTCATCGATCACTGCATTGACAAAACAAGAAAAATCTTCCACAGAACCCACCTTCATAGACTTGATTTCTGCTACCAGTTTTTCTTTAATTTCATCTGCGAGGTTAGAAGGAATATAAGCCCTGGAGGCGGCAGAACATTTCTGACCCTGGTACTCAAAAGCACCCCGGCAAAGAGCAGTAACAACTACATCCACATCAGCACTTTTATGTGCCAATACAAAATCTTTTCCACCCGTCTCTCCCACGATTCTTGGATAAGTATTGTAGATTTTTGTATTCTCTCCAATATGTTTCCACATTTGATTAAATACACCGGTGCTGCCTGTAAAATGAATGCCGGCAAATTCTTTATGATTAAAAACAACATCGCCAAGAGTAGGTCCATCAACGAAAACCAGATTTATAACACCATCCGGCAAACCGGCTTCTTTTAAAATGCGCATGAACATTTGCGCGCTGTATGCTTGTGTATTGGCACATTTCCATACAACCACATTCCCGCACATAGCAGCAGACGTAGGAAGATTTCCACCTATCGCTGTAAAATTGAATGGAGTGATAGCAACCACAAATCCTTCTAAAGCACGGTATTCCATTCTGTTATGCATTCCGGGACTACTAATCGGCTGTTGATTATATATTTCACTTAAGAAATGTACATTAAAACGTAAAAAGTCAATCAATTCGCAAGCCGCATCAATTTCTCCCTGGTAAGCATTTTTACTTTGTGCAAGCATTGTACTGCCTACAATATCCGCCCTGTATTTTGTCGCCAATAAATCGGCTGCTTTTAAGAATATATTTGCCCTGTTCTCCCATTTTGCATTCGCCCATTCCTCTCTTGCTTTCAATGCAGAATCAATCGCTTTTTTTACATGAGACGCATCGCCTGAATGAAATTTACCTAATAGATGATTCCTTTCATGCGGCGGAAAAATATCCATCGTTTTACCCGTGCGTACTTCTTCACTCCCAATATACATTGGAATATCAGCTACTTCACTCTTCATCCGTGTAAGAGCTTTTTTCAACAATTCTCTTTCTTTACTTCCGGGTGCATAATTCAGCACCGGTTCATTAATCGGCATGGGATAATGGAAACTTCCTATATTCATAAAATAAAATTTTTCAGCAGTAAAACAGCTGTGTTAAAATATCGGGATCTAAAACTTTCCGGTTTACAATGATTTACTTTTTAAGGTACATCACTTCCTTAATCAAATTGATTGTTCTCGGTACGTCAGGATTGTACTGGGCTACAAGATTTGGTGCATAGTGCATCGGTGCATCCAGTGAAGTGATTCGTCTTACCGGAGCATCCAGGTAATCAAATCCTTCTTTTTGAATGCGGTATGCTATTTCGGAAGATACAGATGCAAATGGCCATTGTTCTTCTATAATAACTAATCTATTTGTCTTTTTAACAGATTCCAGAATGGTATGCCAGTCAAGCGGCCTGATGGTTCTAAGATCGATAACTTCTGCGCTGATACCTTCTTTTTGTAGTTCATCTGCAGCAGAAAGACACACCTTCATCATTTTATTAAAAGATACAACCGTTACATCTGTTCCTTCACGCACTACTTTTGACTTTCCTATTGGAATTAAATATTCTTCCGTTGGAATTTCCATCTTATCACCATACATCACTTCACTTTCCATAAAAACTACCGGATCGTTATCACGGATAGCGCTTTTTAATAATCCTTTTGCATCATAGGGATTGCTTACAGAAATCACCTTAAGTCCTGGAATATTCGCATACATGGCTTCATAAGCAGTAGAATGCTGTGCACCTAGCTGTCCGGCACTACCATTTGGTCCACGGAAAACAATCGGGCAACCAACCTGGCCACCACTCATTGCCAGCATTTTTGAGGCTGTGTTCAATATCTGGTCAAGTGCCAGATTTGCAAAGTTCCAGGTCATATACTCAACAATAGGGCGTAACCCATGCTGGGCTGCACCTACCGCAATAGCAGTAAATCCAAGTTCTGAAATAGGTGTATCAATGATTCTCTTTGCTCCAAACTCCTGAAGCATTCCCTGGCTTACTTTATAAGCTCCCTGATATTCTGCTACTTCTTCACCTATTAAAAAAACATTTTCATCACGTCTCATTTCTTCCTGCATTGCTTCGCGCAACGCCTCTCTGAATGCAATTTCTTTCATCAGTAAATTTTAATTTTAAGGCTTCAAAAATAAATCTGTATTGTCACCCATTTATTTTCAAAAATGAGTTGCAAAATTATCGCTTAAACGTCAATTAATCAAAACCTTTATTTGGAAGGCAAATAATTGGATGTAGGTGTTAGGTGGTGAGTATTAGGCTGAGCTTTGAGCTATCAGCTATAAGCCAATGGCTTATAGCTATTTAACAATTCAACAATTAACAATTTAAACCTCAGACATTTAATTCCCCAATACCTCTTGTAGCTTTTGAACAAGTTTCTTCCCGAAAATATTTTTTGCAATAATAATTCCATCCTTATCTACCAGAACATTGGAAGGAATTGCTTTTATTCCAAATTGTTTTGATGTACTATTCTCCCACCCATCCAGCGTAGAAACCTGGTTCCAATCTAAGTGATCATCTTCAATGGCTTTTTTCCAATTAGGCTTTTTTGTATCATATGAAACACCTAAGACGGTGAAATCTTTGTCTTTAAACTTATTGTATGCCTGTACAATATTTGGATTTTCGCGCCTGCACGGTCCACACCAACTGGCCCAAAAATCAATCAGTACGTATTTACCTTTCAAATTGGACAGTTTAAATTTGCTGCTGTCTGGAGTATATTGGTCAATTTCCGGCGCAGGTTTTCCAATAGCAACATTTGAATATATATCCAACATGTTTTTTATATCAATACCTTTTGGAGAATTCTTTATTTTATCATCCAACATTTTGTACAAAGGTTCTACATCAGCAGCTTCTGCGTAATAGGAGAAATTTTCCATAATAGCCATTGCGCCCCGCATTGAAGATGGATTATCCTTTATAAAATCAGCAATTACCAGCCGTTTTGCTTTCATTACCTCAATATCCAGGAGTTCCAGGCTATCCATTACAACTTTATTCTTTTCTTTATAAGCTTTTTCAAAGATTTTACTATTAGTTTCTTCCCATAAAGAAATTGTGCGCATTCTATCCTTCAGCATTTTATCATCCGCATTAAGGCCTCCATCTTTTATAAAAAGTCTTTTTAATTCGAATGCCCTGCCTGAAATATCCATTTTACCCGGTTCAATATAAAAGGAGAAAAAATCATCTTTTTTTCCGGGCATTGTCAATGAAGCAAAATAGGGTTTCCTTACAGCACCGGTAAAAATAAATTCGCCATTCTTGATAAAGGCGGAATCCATTACGGTCTTGCTGTTCTGGTAAATATTCAGATAGATAATCCCCGTTTTAATTTTATCCAGTTTCCCATTTATTACAAAGACAGAATCCTGCGCCTGGGTGATTGAATTGAAAAAAAACAAGGTAATAATTAGGTAAGACAGCTTTTTCATGAGGATATTTTTGCGTCGCAAAGTTATCGGTTGGGGAATGTATTCGGGTTAGCAAAATGATAAAATTCTTAACACAAAGAATGAAACCGCCTTTGATTATATGAACCCCATCAATTCATACTGATTAATAAATCAGATTATCCTTCTAAAACCTACATGTCTGATTAACAAAATATCGCTTACTGAATAATGCACATCCATTAAAGAAAAGAACAATGATGTTTCGAATTATCAAAGGAAAATTTCTGTGCTACGGATGAATTCTTCTGACCCGCTTTAACCCTATAACTTCCGGTTACATTTTATACCATCTTGAATCATAAAATAGGACAAAGGCCATTTTGTAAATCTTAGAGGGTATTATACTGATAGGATAGTTGTTCAGACCATTTATAATTCAGATTCAATATTACACATAAATGGAGGATTACAGCCTGTGAATTCGTTTTGGGTATTTTGTTTATTTCGCTTATTTGAGTTACCTTATACTACAGTCACAATCTTAAATCTATAACATGAAAGCGCGGGAAGAAATAGAGAAACCTTCAGAGCTGGAGCAAAAAGTTGCCACTGAGTCATACAATGCATTGGAGTCAATAATCGAACAAAATGCTTCGGATAAGGTCGAAATTGAAATACATGAAACAAAAGATAGAATTGTAATTCCTATAAAGGCATTAAAATTATTAAGTCCTATTCTCAAAGCAATGAGTCAGGGAAAACCTATTTCGATGATTCCGACTGCCACAGAAGTAACAACTGATAAAGCGGCTGAAATTTTAGGATGTACACGTGCCCAACTGGTTAGATTGTTAGAAGGAGGGGAAATCGAATTCACCAGGAAGGAAGAAAATCGAAAAATTAAAATAAAAGACATTTTAAAGTACAAAAAGCATTTAAAGGAAATTTAGAAGGGTTCATTTCAATAAGTCGCCTCGTCACGTTGAAAGTGGGCGGTGAAGACACACAATTCAACCCATTTAGAAAGAATTACCAACGACATAATAAATTTTGATGGGGAAATAGGTTCAAATGACCCGAAAAATAAATTACATCTCACTCTACTATTTTACGCCTATCCCGGATTTAAATTCCTTATAACAGCATGGAAAATAAAAAAAAGCGGCCCAATGATAGGCCGCCTGGTAAAACAACGCATAAATTATTTTAAAAAGGTAAATCATCTGCCGGCTCGCTCACCTGGGAAGGCGTTTGAGCATGAGATGTTGATGCACCAGATGACTGGCTTCCTGATGACTGGTGACTTTGCTGCTGATCGCTGCTATCACCCTGGTTATCATCTGTTTTTCCTCCTAATAATTGAATACTGAAAACTCTCAATCTTAAATTAGTGGCTTGTTGCCCATCTTTATTGGTATACGTCTCAACTTCAGGCGTACCTTCTGCAAAAACCAATTGACCTTTTTTAAGATAGGGAGCAACAGCGGTTCTATCTGTCCAATAAGAACAGTTAACCCATGTTGTTTTTTCCACCTGGGTGCCCTGGGCATCTTTGAATCTTTCCGAATGTGCAACATTAAAATTAATGACACTTTTTCCGTTAACTTCATTGACTGTGCAATCTTTTCCAAGATTTCCAATTACTTGCAATTTGATCATAGCTTTATTATTTAGTTTATGAATGGATGTACTTTTATTCCGGCCGGCTTTTCATCTATTAGCAATCACAGGATTTTAAACAAAAACAAATGCCTGTTACAAACATAAAACATTATTAATTCATTTTCTTTTTTAGTGTAGATACCTGGTCCTGTAAATTACTTACCAGGTTCACCAGAGAATCCACATCCCATCTTTGCTGCTGGGTAACTTTATTGATTACTGCCTGGGCCTGCCATAATTCAAGAACATCCGCAGCCTGAACATGATAAGGCTGGTAAGAAGGATTATCACTTACAAGAGTGAGTTTACTTTTATTCTTATTATTTTTCACAATCCGCTTGTAGACAATCCCCTCATTACTACTAACAACGATATAGGCTCCATTATTTTTCACCCCTTCAATATTTTCCACTTTTTCTCCTACTATAATACTTCCACTTGGCGTGGGCAACATACTGTCGCCAATTATTTCGAAAGCACGGTAACTGCCTCCTGTAAGCATCGGAAGGGTAAATGTATTGAGCTCATCAATGAATTCAGAATCTCCATACCCTGCAAGGTAACCTGCTGCCGCTTTTAAAGGCACGAAGTGTATTAAATTCCTGTCAGCAGACATCATTTTCATTTGCCGCCTTTTAGCCAGGTAACTTGACCCGGACGTTTGGCTGAGATCCTGCAAAAGCAATTCATCCAGGGTAAGTTTAAATATTTCACTCACGATTTCTAAAACTTCCAATCTCGGATCTGCCCTTTCTTCTTCATAAGCTCCTATGAGGGAACGTTTAATACCTAATTTAGTAGCAAATTCTTCCTGCGTCCAACCGCGGAGTTTGCGCAAATACTTTAAGTTTTGACCGGCTTGAGACATAACAAACTAATTTATTTAGAACAAAAATACTAATTTATTTAGTTTCACCAAATTTATTTTAAAAAGGATATAAATGAATGCTTATACAGTTTATTTCAATTCTTTTATAATCAACCAAACAGGCGAAATGAACAATTTTAATTATTTTTAAAAATAACGAGCGTACTTCGCACTTTAATAAAAGGATATCTTTTAATTTCATGAAATACTACATTATAGCCGGGGAAGCTTCCGGAGATCTCCACGGAAGTAATTTAATAAAGGAATTAAAAAAAACAGATCCCCAGGCTGAGATAAGGTGCTGGGGCGGCGATAAAATGGAGCAGGCCGGTGCCACTCTTGTGAAACATTACAGGGATCTTGCTTTCATGGGTTTTGTTGAAGTCATTAAAAACCTTCCGGCCATACTGAAGAATTTCTCGTTTTGCAAAAAAGATATTGCCGCCTATAACCCTGATGCAGTTATCCTGATTGATTATCCGGGTTTTAATTTACGCATGGCAAAATGGACGAAAGAAAATCATTTTAAAACGATCTTCTACATTTCTCCGCAAATATGGGCCTGGAAAGAAAACAGGGTAAAAGCAATCAAAAAATATGTGGACAAAATGCTGGTAATCCTTCCTTTTGAAAAAGAATTTTATAAAAAGTGGGAGTATCCGGTAACGTATGTAGGCCATCCATTGGAAGATGTTGTAGAAAATTTTATGAGCCTCCATCCGGAAATAAAAAAGGAGCCGAATACAATCGCTTTATTACCCGGCAGCAGAAAGCAGGAAATAAAAACAAAACTGCCCATTATGCTGGAAGCTTCAAAAAATTTCCCTGAGTATACATTTATAGTAGCTAAAGCTCCCGGAATGGATGAATCTTTTTATGAAGAATTTTTACAGGAATATAAAAATGTTCAAACCGCTTCTGATAATACCTATGCGGTTTTGATGCGCTCTTCCGCAGCACTTGTCACTTCAGGTACCGCCACTTTAGAAACTGCCCTGTTTGGCGTTCCTGAAATAGTTTGTTATAAAGGATCTGCCATTTCCTATGAGATCGCGAAAAGATTAATCAAACTAAAATTCATTTCCCTGGTTAATTTGATCATGGATAAGGAAGTAGTGAAAGAACTGATTCAAAATGAATTAAATAAAGAAAATATCACTCTTCATTTAAAAGAGCTTTTAAATGATTCGCAGAAAAAAATACAGATCCAAAAAGATTATACTCATTTAAAGGAAATACTCTCTAAAGGCGGAAATGCTTCCCATAATGCCGCAGAAGAAATTATCCGTTTTCTGAATTCTACGGAAGAAATTTAATGGGTGAGAAGCTTTATGATCATTATGATGATCGCCACTAAAAACAACAGAATAGATAACCTGTTGATAAAATGCATCTTGGATAAATAAAATGATTTAGGTGCATCCGGATCTTTTTTTACTAGCCACAAATACTCACCAATCTGACGCCATACTCCCATAATATTGATTTTAAAAATTTGATTATTGACTTTTTAGATCGAATTATTTCCTGGTTAAAATAGCTTTTCGGAACCCCTTTTTTAAATAGAAAGAAATGGAACTCAATTTGAACCAAAATATATAAACAAAGGTAAAATATAAATAGCCGGAAACTTTTAAATAAATATAAAGGACAAAAGGATGGCAGGGCAAATCATACCATATTTTCCAAAGAAAAGAGGTTGAAAATAGTGAAGTCTCCTCCCCGATTCAGATTCTACGAAAACATCCTGGTACAAATCATTTTTATTTTAGCCGATCAAATATATTTTGGACGACACTTACAGAATTCTTCCAAAATAAAAATCATTTTGAAAAGGCCATCTCTATTATCTTTATAGGCATAATTCCCGGATTCAAAATCCTAAAAGATTTCATTATGAAATTATTTCAATCTTTATTTATCCTTTTCTTAATAGGATGTACCAATTTCACATTTGCACAAAAACTATCTCCCGGTTTTGATAAAAATGAATTTATAGAATTATTAAAAATAGGATCCAGAACTACAACTGACAGCTCCTGGTATGGAAATGTCAAAGATCCTGAATCTGCATTAATCTATCAATCAAAGTCCACAGGTTTTGATAATATATGGCAATTATGGATGCGAAAGGATAGTATACCTATTATTAGTATTCGCGGCACCACCAAAACGGAAGTTAGTTTTCTGGCTAATTTTTATGCTGCTATGGTTTCTGCAAAAGGAGCGTTACATTTATCGGACGATTTTACGTTCAAATATAATTTATCCGAAGACCCTAAAGCGGCAGTGCACATTGGATATTTAATTTCGATGGCTTATTTATCCGGAGATATTATTTCAAAAATTGATTCCTTATACCATTCAGGCTCAAAAGAATTTATCATAGCGGGCCATAGCCAGGGAGGAGCAATATCTTATTTATTAACCTCCTACCTGGAAAGTTTAAAAAACGAAGGTAAATTGGCAAAAGACATCCGTTTTAAAAGTTGCATCAGTGCTGCTCCAAAACCGGGGAATCTTTTTTATGCATATACATTTGAGCACTTGACACAAGGTGGTTGGGGGTATAATGTAATCAATACAAGTGATTGGGTACCGGAAGTGCCCTTTTCAACTCAAACCATTCGCGATTTAAATACATTAAATCCTTTTACAGATGCAAAGCATTTGATCAAAAAGCAAAAATTTCCAAAGAAGCTTTTTGTAAAACACCTCTATAATCAATTAACCAAACCTTCGTTGAAGGCTCAAAAAAAATACCAAAGGTACCTGGGAAAAATGGCCTCTAAATTTGTCCGGAAGAGTTTTCCGGAATTTACTCCTCCTGAATATTTTAAAAGCAGTGACTATGTGCGCACCGGATTAACGATCGTATTGGTACCGGACAAAAGCTATTATGAAAAATATCC
>JBBSUB010000179.1:0-9340 GCA_038235345.1 Chitinophagales bacterium | reverse complement strand
GCCTGGATCACGGCTTCTTTCGGTTTCATTCCTCTTCCTCGCAATTCATCAGCGAAGTCAATTACAAGGATGGCATTTTTTACTACAATACCAGCCAGGCCTACAATTCCGATTCCAGTCATAACAACGGATACACTCATACCTGTGATGGCAAATCCTAAGAGAACCCCGATCACACTAAAGGCAATCTCCGTAAGAATAATGACAGACTTACTGATAGAATTAAATTGAAGAACCAGGATGAACAGGATGATCATTAAGGCAAATAATAAAGCTTTACCAAGGAAGGCCCCTGTTTCTGCCTGTTGCTCTCCCTCACCGGTTTGTTTGATCGTAACAGATGGATCAGTTACCGGGAAATCCTTTATAGCATTCGTGAGTTTCGCGTTCACTGCCGTAGGTGTATATCCGGAAAGTACATTGGAGAATATGGTGATAACTCTTTTTACATCTTTCCGTTTGATACTTCCATACGTACTTGTATAATCTACATCCACGACAGAACTGATCGGGATTGACTTGGTTAACCCTGAAGCCATATCCCTGAACACAATTTTCATATTCAGCAACTCTGAAAGACTATTTCTCTGTACTTCCATGTTACGGAGCTGTACTTTATATTCATCTTCTCCATCCTTAATCTTAGATACTTCCTGGCCAAATAAGGCTGTCCGGATCTGCATGCCGATCTGTGCTGTTGATACGCCTTCAGACATGGCTCTCTGGCGGTTTACCGATAGGGTTATTTCCGGATTCGTCAAATCCACATCAAGTTTTAATTCTTCCACACCTTCTATTTGCAAACTATCCAGGTATCTTTTGAGACTTGTAGCTGTTGAGGTTAGTATATCAAAATTTTCACTGGCTACTTCTATATTCACTGGTGATTCAGTTGGTGGCCCGTTCGCCTCTTTATCCACCGTGATCTGCGCGCCCGGTATACCCTTTAAAGCCTCCCTGAACTTGTCCAGGTATTTCGAAGTTTTTATTCCCTGCCTATGCTGAAATTCAACAAATGATACCTGTACTCTACCTAAATTCGGTTGTGTACTGCGATCGCCTGACCTGGGGTCAGAAGCGCCAATTGCTACGTTTGAAATAACACTTTCAACTGCCGGGTTTACTTTATTTTCAGGTCCGTTCAGAACTTTTGTTACACGGTTTTCAACAACTTTGGTCAATGAATCTGTAAATTTTACATCAGTACCTACGGGTAGTTTTAAATACACATAAATAAAATTAGGGTCACTTTCAGGGAAGAAAACTACCGGAACTTTTCTCAAAGAAAAGAAAACCACAGAAAGGATCAGCAAAACAAACGTGCCTGCCAAAAGCCAAACCGGTTTCCAGCCATCAACTGCCCAGCGTAAGAGCTTTTCGTAATTACGCATAATAGCCGGAAGGACATTGTTTTGGAATTTATGAATTAAGCTGTCAAAAACATATGTATAAAGCACGACGATCAATGCGAAGAAAATGAGCAGATTTCCAAGGAAAGTAATCGATATTAAATCAAAGAAAATACCTGCCAGAAGGGGGATTAAAAATGCTTTGCTTTTGAAGACAGAAGATTTTTTCTTAACACCATGCTCTTCCGGGTGATTCATAAAATCAACAGCGAATACCGGGTTCATAATAAAGGCAACCACCAGAGATGCGGATAAAGTGAATATAAGCATCGTCGGAAGATAGATCATGAACTTGCCGATAATTCCCGGCCAGAATAAAAGAGGAAAAAACGGTGCTAGCGTGGTCAATGTACCTGCAAGAACCGGAACAAAAATTTCTCCGGCTGCCATTTTTGCTGCTTTTATTGAGGATATTTTCCCTTTGTTATTGACAAATATCCGGTGCGTATTTTCTATCACCACAATGGCATCATCCACAATAATTCCCAGCCCAAAAAGAAGGGCGAAGAGCACAATAAAGTTTAAGGTTACATCTGTGCCCGTTATTAACTCTGCTGCCGGCAAAAAGAGGAAGGCGACAAACATACTTAGCGGAACAGATAAGGCCACAAAGAAGGCGTTGGTTACGCCCATAAAAAACATGAGGATTAAAAGCACCAATACGAACCCGATCACGATCGCATTCACAAGTTCGTTGAAAGAACTTTTTGTTCCTTTACTCTGGTCACCCGTAATCGTTACATTTAAATTGGAAGGAATGACGTTACCTCTCATTTCCTCCACAGACTCTTTTATTTTATCTGAGGTAGAGATCAGGTTTTCACCGGCACGCTTGACAATATTCAGTGTCACCACATTTTTTCCATTGAGACGTGCATAACTTTCACTGATTTTTACAGTGTCCTTTATGTCTGCAATATCTTTAAGGTAAATAGGTTGTCCAAAACGATTTCGTAAAACGATCTCTTCTATATCATATTTATTTTTAAACTGGCCTTTTATCTGAAGTGTCCGCTTCATATTTCCTACCTGCAGCAAACCGCCGGAGATATCCATATTTTCTCTTTGTACGGCACCGGAAATATCATCAAAGGTGATACCTGCGCTTTGCATCTTGTAGTTATCTACATTTATCTGGAATTCCCGTTCAGGAGCACCAACAATATCCACCCGTGTAATCTCCGCAAACTCTTCAAACCGATCCTGTACGTCATCGGCAATTTCTTTCAGATGCATCATGTCGTAATCACCACTCAGATTAACAAACATGATCGGAATTTCACTTAAACTCACTTCCATCACATTCGGCTCCTGGGTTAGATTTGTCGGAAGATCTTTCTTGGCCTTGTCTACTGCATCTCTCACTTTTTGCAGGGCTACATCTGTTTTTACATTCGTTTCAAACTCTACGGTAATGGCGGAGAAATCCTGAAGGGAAGAACTTGTAATCTTATTAATCTTTGCCCCGGTAATTCCTTTGATCTGTTTCTCAATTGGTTGTGTGATGAGGTTTTCAATATCTCTGGGAGAGTTACCAACGTTGATTGTTTGCACAAAGATTGTTGGGATAACTACATCCGGAAACTGCTCTTTAGGCAGGGTAAGAAATTGCATTATACCAATGATGGATATAAAAATAATCATCAGGTATATGGACGTGCGGTTTTTTATAGCCCAACTTGTGGGACCAAATTCCTTGTACTTTTCCTTTAAGGTTTCAAATGAACTCATAAAATATTTTATTGCGTTTTAGGCTAAACAGTTTTGTAGAATACGGTTAGTTCTTCCCGTTTGTGTAGATCAGTTGTCCATCAAATAAACCCTGGAAACCATCTGTAATTATCTCGTCTCCTTCCTTCAATCCTTGCTTTATTTCTATATTATCTCCATACAAGGTTCCGATTTCCACTTGTCTTTTTCTGGCCACCAGGTCATTCCCTTCTTTTGAGGCCACCAGGATATATTTTCCTTTCTCATCTGTTTGTAATGTATTTAAAGGCACTGCTATTGAATTTGGTGCTTCGTAATCCAATATTTTCACTTTCGCTACCTGGTTTGGACGGAGCTGCAATCCAGCAGGTACAGCTGCTTCAGCAATAAAGCCACGTGTATTAGCACCAATTGACTGGCTTAAGAAGGATATTTTGCTGTTGAATTCTTTATTCACATCAGGAATCTGAACGATGACCGAGGATCCTTTAAAGACTTTGCCGGCATAGTTTTCAGGTATAGTGACACTAATTTTCAGATCACTGTTATTGACTATTTTAATAGAGCCTCCCTGTGCCGGATTTCCGCTAAAGGTTTCTCCCACACGTGCGGACATATCATCCACTGTTCCGCTAACATCACTATATACATTCCCCTGATTTGCCTGGCTTTGAGCTGTCCTCACTTGCGCTTCAATCGCTTTCACCTGGCCTTCCAGAGTGGATACATTTGTTCTGGCCTGTAATAATTGAACTTCAGTACCTATTTTTTGGTCCCAAAGATTTTTTTGACGATCATAAACAGATCGGGCAAGTTCCAGTTGAGCTTTTACACTCACCATTTGCTCACGGATAGCATTTACATTTTGTGAAGCAATTGAATTGTCCAATTTTAAAATAAGCTGACCCTTTTTGACATGATCCCCTTGTTTTACATAAATGGCTTTTATCTGGCCGGGTTGTCCGCTGGGTGTGATGTAAGAAATGTTTTTAGCATCTACCGCCCCTTGTAATTCAAGGTAGTGCTTAAAATCGCCCTTCTCAATTGTGTTTATTTGTACCAGTTTCGGATCCTGTTTTAATCCTGAAGATGTGTCTATTTCTGCAATACTTTTTTCAAGATCACTGATTTTTATATCCAGCTTGTCCTTTTCTTGTTTGAGTTTTTGCAAGGCTACTTTTTTATCGCCTAATTTTCCGTCAGCTTCTTTTTTACCGGAATTTCCGCAGGAAAAAGATAGGGTAAGAACCAAAATCAGGATAGTGGTATTGACTAATTGTTTCATTGTATATAATTATAGATTGCTTGTTTTTTTAGTTTTATTATAATGTTCCTGCGGCTTTCAGGTAATCGATTTTGGAAATGATCGCATCATACAAGGAACTGTAATAATTGTTTTGAGCCGTGATTAAATCTGTCTGCGCTGTTGAAATTTCCTGGTTGCTCCCAAGTCCCTGTTCATACTTCAATTTAGTAGTGTTGTACACATCCTGCGCCAGGTCAATATTTCTTTTCTGCGCATCCATCGTAGATAATGCAGACTTCATTAAAATCCTGGATTGGTTGATATCATTATCTATTGAATACTTCAACATATCCCGGTTATTTTCCATTTTTCTTAAATCAATTCTTGCCTGTTCCATTTTTGCATTTTTAACTCCTCCATCAAAAATGGAAAAATTAATACGTAATGCTATATAAGATGAATTGTAATAAGGGCCTTTAAAAAAATTAAAATTCTGCCATTGACCACTTTCTGAATAATTCGCTGCCAGAGAAATGGTGGGTATTTTTGCAAGTTGATATCGTTTTATATTATACTTACCCAATTCCATCAATGTTTCCAATTGCTGATACTCTTTCCTGTTCTCATATTGATACTCTTCACTCAGGATATTTGATTTTAATTCCGCATCAGATAAAGTATCTGTCAAGGCTAATTGATCCTGCGGAGGCATTTGCATCAGAAATTTCAATCCCGCAAGTCCTGCTTCCAATTGATTTTCTGCTTTTAATCTTTGTGTTTGAAGATTGATGAGTTGTACCTGTACTTTATCCACATCTAATCTTTCTGCAAAACCATTTTTATAAATTTCCTTGGTATCATGTAACAATTTTTGAACGTTTTCAATATTGGCATCCAGTGTTCCTATTTGTCTTTTACCTACGACTAATTGGTAATATATTTTATAAACATTTGCTTTAATCTGCTCTTGGGTTACCTCTGCGGCAAGAGTAGCATTTTTGATAGAAGCTCTTCTTGCCTGCAGACCTACGAATACTTGTCCGTCAAAAAGTAGTTGCTGAAAATCAATTCCCGCCTGCCCGGACCATTTTGCACCAAACCCGATGGGGAAATAGGCATATTCTGATGGGGGTTTAATAAGGTTACCATTTCCGTCCTTTACATTATTTTGTTGAAGTACTCCGTAAACTGCCGGCGAAATAAAATCCTGGATTGTTTGAACTGCTACCTTGGGATTATAATTTCCGGAGGCGTTTGCCGTTAATTTGGGTAAGGCTGCCGCGGTAATTTCCTTATTCTGAGCTTGCTGTGACTGAATATCCAGGAGGGCATTTTTAACTTGTCCTGAATTCTTCAGAGCATAGTTTACTGCCTCCTTAACTGAAAAAGCGTGCTGTTCAGGCGTCTTCATTTGTTGCTGAGCCACCGCAGTAATACCTGGAAAAGTAAATAGGGCAGATAAAGTGATAGTAACTATCAGTTTTGTTTTCATTGTTCCGTTTTTTTTGCGCTTTCTTTTTGATATTTAATAATAAGATGGTATCCTTTTAGGGTAACCATTCCGTAGAGGTAATAAAGGATCATCTCTTTCTGAAGTTCTAAAATGGTGTATTGATTCCTGGGAAATACTTCTTCATTATAAACCAGCATGATTGTATTTAATCTGAATTTTGCAATAACTTCTGTGTTTAATTCAGGTCGGTATAACTCTTCTTTTTTACCTTTTTCAATATTGGCAACAAGGATTTTAAAAATAAAATCTGATTTATAATTGTCAAACTTTTTATAAGAGGAAGGATGTCCTCTCTGGATATCAAATACAAAAGTAGGACTGAGACTGGTCATCATATCCTGCATGGCTTCCATCATCAGCAATACCTCATGTATGGCATTATCAGATTGATGGATAGATTGTTTACATGCAACTTTATTTGCTTCCAGCATATCCACAACAACCTCATCTACCAATTCATTTTTATCTGAAAAAGACTGGTAAATTGTTTTTTTTGAAACGCTTAATTGAAGAGCAATTTCATCCATAGTAACAGATTTTACACCGTACCTCCTATACAGCTCATCTGCTTTCTGTTTTATTCTATCTCTTATTTCCATCGGGCAGCAAAACTATGGAAACTTTTTAGATAAAAATAGTTTCCGTGGTTTTTTTTGTGAAAGAAATCAAAAAATTCGCCAAACGAATTTTGAATGACTGATTCATCAAACTTTTAAAAAAAATCTCTCCTAAAGTGGAAAATCTTAAATGTCCATTTATCATTGGAAGGAGAAATCTTATATCTTCCCGTTATCTTTACTTTTTAAAGTTACCTAATGGATAAAAAGCGGAAAATAGTTCTTGCACATTTGTGAAATGAAGCTTTATTTTCCTTTACAATGATCGTATTTCATCCTTTCAGGTAATTAAACCAATAATTTATACATATATGGATTCCAAAGTACGGTATGAAAAAATCATTCAATATTTTTTACAAGGATTATTAATTTTAGGCCCTGTTTCTATAACCATCTATTTTCTATACCAGATCTTTGATAAAATTGACAGCATTCTACGCCCGGCGATCAACATTCCGGGATTAGGTTTTGTTGTGGTCATTGGTTTTATCATTTTGATCGGTTATCTAAGTTCCTTTTTCGTACTTGGAAGGATTTTATCCCTTATGGACAGAATACTGGAAAAAACGCCCGGTATTAAAGTATTCTATTCTTTTATCAAAGACTTTTTCGAAGCTTTTGCCGGCAATAAAAAGAAGTTTACACATAATGTGCTTGCCAGTGTTGATTATCCGGATGTATGGCGCGTAGGTTTTATCACCCAGGATGATATGAGTAGCTTTGGGATGCATGATTATGTGGCTGTTTATCTACCCATGTCTTATTCAGTGGCAGGGAATGTATATATTGTGCCAAGAGACAAAATAAGGCCGTTGACGGGCATTAGTGCCGCCCAGGCAATGAAGTTTGCCGTGAGTGGAGGAGTTACTCAAACTGTTACGGATGACTTGCAGCAGGCCTTGGATGATATTGCTATTGAAAATTAATACAGATATTAGCTTATGAAGAAATTCCTTTTACTGACTTGTTGCACTTTTATCATTTCGCAATGCTTTTGTTGGGGATTTTTTGGCCATAAGAAAATAAATTATTATTCTGTATTTCTTTTGCCGCCGCAAATGATGGTGTTTTACAAGCCCAATATTGATTTCGTAACAGAACATGCTGTAGATCCGGATAAAAGGAGATACGCGATTGAAAAGGAAGGCGCCCGTCATTTTATTGATCTGGATGCTTATGGAGAATATCCTTTCCCGGAACTTCCCCGGAAATGGGAAGATGCGGTAAAAAAATATGGGGAAGAGGCTTTGTATGAAGAAGGCATCGTGCCCTGGCATGTGGATGTGATGTTTAAGCGGCTGACCAAAGCTTTTAGGGAAAAAAACTTTTCAGCCATCATGAAAAACAGTACAGATATCGGTCATTATATTGGCGATGCTCATGTGCCTTTGCATGCGACAAAAAATTACAATGGGCAGTTGACCAATCAAAAAGGAATCCATGGTTTTTGGGAAAGCCGGATCCCGGAATTGCTGGCAGATAAACGCTTTGATTTTTTTATCGGGAAGGCAGAATATATTAAAGATCCTGCCGCATTTATTTGGGATAGAGTCTTAGAAAGCTCTCTGGCTGCTGATTCTGTTCTAAAATTTGAAAAAGAGCTTTCTGTTAAATTTCCCGGAGAAACAAAATATGCTTTTGAGAGAAGGAATAATGTTGTCATCAAACAATATTCCTCTGCTTATTCCATTGCTTTCGATGCTATGCTTAACGGAATGGTGGAAAGAAGAATGCGGGAATCCATTTATGCAATTGCTTCTTTTTGGTATACTGCCTGGGTGAATGCCGGTCAGCCTGATTTGTCTGATTTAGTCGGACAAACGTTTTCCCCTGAAGATTTGAAAGCCTTCGAGGAATTAAATACAGAATGGAAAATTGGGAAAGAGAAGGGAAGGGAGCATGAGGATTAAAGTGCTGTTGAATAGTTAAATTGCTAAATTGTTGAATGGTTGAATTGCTACTTTGTTGCATGGCTACATTGTGAATAGGGAATTGTTGAATTCCGAAGGAATTATTTAATTATTCTTAATTTGCTCATTCCTGATACCTAAAACCTAATACCTAAAACCTAAAAAATGAGAAGTTTTTTAAAAATATTTCTGGCATCTTTTGTCGCATTGATTGTATTTGCCCTATTGGGAACTATGATATTTTTTGGTGTGATCAGTTCACTTGTCTCATCCGATAAGCCAGACATAAGCAAGAGTTCAGTACTTGTGCTGGATTTGTCAAAGCAGTATTTTGAACAAGCTGCAAACGACCCGTTAGCTTTTATTCAAAATAAATCAACTGGCAGCATTCCGGGAGTGTATGATGTTGTTCGGATGCTTGATTATGCAAAGGGCGATTCTGCGATAAAGGGCTTGTACATTAAGGCTTCTACCAATCCGAATGGATTTGGTACGTCAGAAGAATTAAGAGAAGCCATATTAAATTTTAAGAAAAGTGGGAAATTCGTCATTGCCTACGGCGAAACGATGGACCAGAAGAGTTATTATGTGGCATCCGCAGCTCAAAAAGTCTATTGCCATCCGAATGGAGGATTGGATTGGAGAGGCTTTTCAATGAACCTGGTTTTCTTTAAAGGACTCATCGATAAACTTGAAATTGAACCACAAATTTTTTATGCCGGCAAATATAAGAGCGCTACGGAGCCTTTCAGAGTGAGCCAAATGACTGAGCCTAACAGAATCCAGACGACCGATCTGCTGAATGATATTTACGGAAACTTTCTGACTAAAACAGCCGAAGCAAGAAAGTTGGATACAGCACAATTACACCAATTAGCGATAAATGGAACCATTCAAACTGCTACTGATGCACTTCAGGCAAAATTAATTGACGG
>JBBSUB010000178.1:0-9342 GCA_038235345.1 Chitinophagales bacterium | reverse complement strand
GTATAATCCAATAAGATCCGGGCAAAGACCGTATCATCTTCCACGATAAGAATAACTTTATCTTCCGACCCTATTTCCTGGCGATCGTCCGGTACTATTCCCGGAATATGATCCACCACGAATCGATGCTCTTTACCCGGTACAATTGGATGAGGAATTGATTCCGGAACGTTGATTACAGCCAACTGCTGAATTTCGTTTTCTTTCTCATTTATATCCACTGGAATTTTTAATAAGAATTCACTGCCTTCTTCTTCTTTGCTATTGACTGAAATTGTTCCCTTCAATAATTTCGTAAGTTCCCTGCTGATGGATAATCCCAGACCTGTACCACCAAATTTTCGCCTGGTGGATCCGTCCGCCTGTTTAAAAGCCTCAAATATAAGCGCCTGCTTTTCCGACGCGATTCCGATACCGGTGTCTTTTACACTAAATGCCATCTCATTGTTCTTTTCATCGAAACGCACATCCAAAGTGACGCTTCCACTGGCGGTGAATTTGATTGCATTTGAAAGGAGATTTTTAAGCACCTGTTCCAGGCGCATCTTATCTGAATGGATAATTTCCGGAATATTATCCGCAATATGAATGTTTAAATCAAGCTTTTTACTTTTAGCAACAGGTAAAAACATCGCCTGCATATCCGAAACAATGTCCTGAACAGGAAAACTCTCGATCTCCAGTTCCATTTTTCCGGATTCAATTTTTGACAGATCCAGTATTTCATCGATCAGGCTCAGTAGTCCCTGGCCTGAACTTTGAATCACATCTGCGTACTCCACATATTCCTTTTCCAGCTCAGCACTATCCGACATTAATTTTGATAATAATAAAATTGAATTTAAGGGTGTCCTTAATTCGTGCGACATATTTGCCAGGAATTCCGATTTGTATTTTGAACTTAATTCCAGCTCCTTGGATTTAAATTGTATTTCCCGGTTTCGTTCTTCCACCATCTGATTTTTCTCCTCCAGCAAACTGGTTCTTTCTTCCAACTGTTGATTGCTTTCAAGGAGTTCCTCTTGCTGAACCCTTAATTCTTCTTCAGAGGCCTGAAGTTTTTGAGCTTGTGCCTCCAATTCCGCATTAATGTTTTCCAGTTCACTTTGTTGGGATTGTAACTCTTCTGACTGAGCCTGCGTTTCCTCCAGAAGCTCTCTCATTCTTTTCCGGCTTTCGGCAGAATTTAAGGAAATCCCCACATTCTCTGAAATGTAATTAAGAAATTCTATTTCCAGTTTAGTATACTTGTGAAGACTACCAAATTCCATTACACCAATAGGCTTGTTATAACCAAGGATGGGAATACAAATAATACTCTTCGGTTTCGTATTCCCGGAACCATATGCGATCGTGCTTTCATTAGATGGAATATCTGTAAGAAGAATATGTTTTTCAGAATGTAAACACTGGCCCGGAACACCTTCCTTTTTATTCAGAACCTGCTTCATTTTTTCCATATCCGGCGCATAACTTCCTGTCAGGTGAAGACGGTTATCCTCTTGCAATAAATACAACGCACCAGTGCTGCTTTTTGTAAAATCAGCAAGATTTGTAAGAATTGCATCAGCAAGATCGCGGATACTTCTTTCACCTACCATTTCATTATTCAAATTGGCCACTCCGGATTGAAACCATTCTTTCTCCTCCAGTAATTTAAAAGAGATCGCAAGAGATTCCGTCATCTTATTCAAGGAACCTGAAAGACTTCCCAGGCTGTCTTTTGTTACTGAATCGAGTCGTATATGATAATTTCCCCCCGAAACTTCAGCAGCTACTTTTTCAATAGCAACAATCCGGCCTTCTATCCTATGATTTTGAGATTCCAATTCAGCTTGCAGAATAACCTTTTCATTAAAATCTGCCATCACTTTTCTATAAAAAAACAGTGTAATGCCCAGAGCAAGCAGGGCAGAAATAATAATGATGGGTGGAGTGAATTTTGATAAACTATTTAGGCTATCTGTTTGCACATTCACCATACGGTGTTCTTCAGCTTTCATGCTGGAAATAATATTTCTTGTATCATCCATAAACTTTTTTCCGGCAAGCATACTCTCCGGAGAAATCGGAATATTGTCTTGCTTTTTCTTAAGGTTAGCGTCCAGCATCTCAATTCTTCCTTTCAAATCGCTTTCTAATCTATTTATAAGCTCTCTTTGGTCTCTATTTTCTATTATGCTGAAGGATAATACATTCATTGCTGCCAATGCTCCATCTTTAGCATCATTATAAGTATGAAGAAATCGTTGATCGCCGGTAATTAAGTAGCCACGCTGAACAGTTTCAGCATCTTTCATATGATTCTCTATTGTATTCAAATTCTCTATCTTCTGGTTATTCTTACGTAAAAGCTCCGAACTTTTTATTAGGTTTTTAATACTAAAATAGGATGCCAGGGAAGTTAGAATTAAAAGACCAAGAGATAAACCAAGGCCTAAAAAAAGATTACTCTTTATCATTGCATTCTTATGCGCCATACTATTTTTATTAATTGATTATATTTGCTAAACAGCTATTTGTCATAATTATCCTGCTATTTGTTTTGCTTGTTTTGAATCCAGTTCAAAGAAAAATTCTGATCCTTCGCCCACTTTACTCAAAACGCCTATTTTGCCGCCATGTCTTTCCACAATTTGTTTAGAGATAAACAACCCTATACCAAGTCCTTGGAAGCGCAGGGATGATTCCTCTACCCTGTAAAATTTTTTAAATACTTTTTGCAAGTGTTCTTCCGGCATCCCTATTCCAAAATCCCTCACCGAAATGTACAATTTCTCTTCATTCATTTTAGTGGTCACGATCACTTCTTTTGAATTTGGGGCGTACTTTATAGCGTTGGTTAAAAAATTAGAGATCACCTGCTCCAGGCGCATTTCATCTCCATATATTGAGTTTTCAATTTTTCCCTTCCGGGTAACATGTATTTCCGGATTTATTTGCTGAATGGTTTCAATAACATCATTCACAAGAGAATCCATTGAAAAGAGTTGCATATTAAATTTCATTTCTCCACTTTCAATTTTAGAGATATCTAATAGATCGGCAACAAGGTCGCTGAGTCTTTCAACCTGTGTTTGTGCCTTATGAAGCTGGTTTTTAATTTTGTCCACATCTCCCTTCTGTATCGTTCTTTCCAATAACTGCAAATACCCTTTCACACTTGTGAGAGGAGTTTTAAGCTCGTGACTGGCTATACTTATAAATTCATCCTTCTTACTTTCGGCATCTTTACGTATTTCAATTTCTGCAAGCAATGCCAACTTCATCTCATTGAGTGTACGATTTTGCTCATAAATTTTGTAAAATGTTTTCACTTTCAACAGGAGTATATCCGTTTCAACAGGTTTTGTGATATAATCTTGCCCGCCGGCAGAATATCCTTGCGTGATGAACCTGCTTTCTGTGCTCGCCGCGGATAAAAATATGATGGCTGTGTCCTTTGCCTTACTGAATCCTGAAATAGCTTTTGCTACCTCAAAGCCATCCATATCCGGCATCTGTACATCAAGAATAATCAGTATGTACGATTTTTTAAGCACTTTCTTTAAAGCCTCCTCTCCGGAAGTGGCAGAGTCCACCTCAAAACCATTTTTTTCAAGCACACGCCGAAGAGAAATTATATTTTCGTGCTTATCATCTACGATCAAGATCATTCTCAAAAATAGGAAAGAATGATAGTAATTGTTCATAAATTTTCTAAAAAATAAGGAACCTTGAACTGCTGACTTCGTGCTGAGTTGGACCGGAGCAAGCATTTTCCATAAACGGCAAAGATTTCTCCACTTGAAAGCAGATATTTTCCCTTTTTTAATGAGAGAGTTAGTACCGCCGGGTTATAAAAAACTCATACCCGGAAAATTCACGAATAGTAAACTTATATCAAAAAAAGACCGCCACTTTACAGTGGCGGTCTTCATCATTTAATCTTTTAAAAATATTACCCTAAGGCGACTCTTTTAAATTCTATTACTTTCAGATCAGCGTCAAGATTTTTTAAGAAATCACCTACAGACTGATTACCATCTTTTACATAAGCTTGTGCAAGAAGAGTATTGTCTTTGAAATATTTATTCAATTTTCCAACGGCAATTTTATCGGCCATTTCAGCTGGTTTTCCTTCAGCTTTAATTTGTTCAATTGCAATATTTCTTTCACGTGCTACCACTTCTTCGGAAATACCTGATTGATCAATAGCCAGGGGATCCATTGCTGCAATTTGCATTGCTACGTCTTTTCCGGCTTCGACACTCTCTTTATTCATACCAACCAAAACACCCATACGGTATGAGCCATGTATATAAGCTGCTACAAAAGGTGCATCTACTCTTTCGAATCTTGAAACACTTATTTTCTCACCGATCTTAGCAACCTGGTCGTGTAATTTATCTGCGATCGTTTCACCATCAATTTTCACCTGGTTCAACTCTTCTACATTCTTTACATCATTTGCAAGAGCTGCTTCCATAATAGATTGTGCAAAAGCGATATAATCAGCATTTTTACTTACAAAATCAGTTTCACAACTTACATTCAGAACCATTCCGATAGTATTGTCAGAATTGGTTTTAGCAATCACAACACCTTCTTTGGCTTCACGATCACCACGTAATGCGGCTACTTTTTGACCTTTTTTTCTGAGGTAATCAATTGCTTCCTCAAAATCACCATTTGACTCTACCAGAGCTTTGCGGCAATCCATCATTCCTGCACCGGTTTGCTGGCGCAATTTGTTGATTTCTGCTGCTGTTATTGTTGTTGTACTCATATTATTATATTTATTCAGGAATTAAAATCAATTTCTACTTCCGATTCTCACCGGGTGAGAATGATTTAAAAATCCTTTCTATTTCAGAATTAAAAACTTTATTTCATTGCAGAAAACTATCTTCTTCCACCACCCGGGCCTGCACCACCTCTTGCACCTGCACCACCACCACCGGCAGGTCTACGCTTCTGAGGGCCTCCTGCTGAAGGTCCACGTCCTTTCCCTGGTCCGCCAGCCTGGTTTCCACCACCTCTTCTGCGATCTCCACCTTCTTCATCCCCATCATAAAACTTCACATCGCGGTTATCGTTATCGTCAGACTCGTCAGAATCATCTTCCTTTTGTGCTTGTCTTTCTGCCAAACCTTCGGCAATAGCAGCAACGATGTAATTCGTAATAATCGCAATTGATTTAGTTGCGTCATCGTTAGAAGGAATTGAGAACTCTACTTTATTTGGATCACAGTTGGTATCAACCATTCCGAATGTAGTAATGTTTAATCTTCTTGCTTCAGACAATGCAATGTGCTCATGACCGATATCTACTAAAAATAATGCAGCAGGTACACGGCTGATTTGGGCTATACCACCAAGAACTTTATCCATTTTATCACGATCACGTGTCAATGTAAGGCGTTCTTTTTTAGTAATGCTATCCAAAGTACCGTCATTCAGCATTTTGTCCATGTTCTGCATTTTCTTAACACTTTTACGAACAGTATTAAAATTGGTCAGCATACCACCTAACCAACGCTCTGTAACAAAAGGCATATTCACCTTTTTAGCTGCTTCAGTAACGATTTCTTTTGCTTGCTTCTTCGTAGCGACAAACATGATTTTTTTACCACTTCTTGCTATTGATTTCATAGCTGCTGCGGCTTCTTCAAGACCCTCAACAGTTTTGTTGAGGTCAATGATGTGAATACCTTTTTTCTCAGCAAAAATGTAAGGCAACATTTTAGGGTTCCATTTCTTTTTCAAATGGCCGAAGTGTACACCCGCTTCTAAGAGCTGCTGTTGTAAAGAAGGATTATTTTCCATTTATCTTTTTATTAAAATTGTTTTTAAAATATTGTATCAGGTAGAAGAGCCGGTTGTTATCATCGAAGACGATGAATCTCCATAATAATTTAAACAGGACATTTCCGCCATTCCGATTAACGTTTGCTGAACTGGAAGCTCTTACGTGCTTTCTTCAAACCTGGTTTCTTACGTTCTACAACACGTGAATCACGTGTAAGTAATCCTGCAGCCTTTAAAGCGGGCCTGTATTCAGGATTCACTTTGAGTAAAGCGCGGGAAATACCCAGCTTTATAGCTTCTGCCTGACCTTTTACACCACCACCACCAGCATTGATCACTACATCAAACTGATCCGTTGCTTCGATCGTTCTAAAAGGTGCTTCTACCTGATTTTGAAGATAAACCAGTGGAAAATAAGTTTTATAGTCTTTCCCGTTTATAGAAATGTTGCCACTTCCTTTTGAAAGAAAAACCCTTGTTATGGCTGCCTTTCTACGACCAACGGCGTTATTTTGTTTTTCCATTTTATTTATTTTGTTTGCCCCATTTGTCCGGAAGGACTTTAAGGAATGAGATTAGATGAGATTAAAATTTAAGTTCCTGAGGATTTTGAGCGCCATGAGGATGTTCAGATCCTGCATATACAAATAATTTTTTGTACATCTTACGACCTAAACGATTTTTAGGAAGCATTCCTTTTACAGCTCTTTCTATGATAACATCCGGGCGACGCTTTTGCAAATCTCCTGCAGTTTCTTCTTTTTTACCTCCGGGGTATCCGCTATAGTTAATGTATACTTTTTGTTCCATTTTTTGTCCGGTAAATTTTACCTTATCACAATTTGTAACAATAATATAATCTCCGCAATCTACGTGAGGTGTAAAATAGGCTTTGTTCTTTCCACGAAGAACAGACGCAATTTTTGCGCACATGCGGCCTACGGTTTGATTAGTGCCGTCCACAACGTACCAGTTACGTTGCACGGTAGCCTCATTCGCATGTTTAGTGGTGAAATGTAATTTACTCATCTTTTTTTTTTAGTGGTTTCTTCCATAATTTTTGGAGTTGAAACCGGTTGATTTTTATAGCCGCTATCCCGGCATTTTTTTAAGGATTGCGAAGGTATGGTGATTTTCAATATAAAAAGTGCAATTATTCCTTTTATTTTTACGCAACCTTCATAACTCATTGATTATCTATGATATTTTTAACCGCTATTTTTCATAGCTGCAAATTACAAGCTTTTATTCAGGTCAAATCCAGATAAAAATTCTTATTAAAAGAAAAATATGAATCGTATTTACTAACATGGCCAGGGGCAGAGATTAATCCAGAACAGACCATTTTATTACTTTGACTAACATTTGAATAAAAAGTACTGGGCTGCAACCGAGATTAAGGATCAGATTGCGATTAACAGGAGATCTACGCACGACCAGGTGAAAGGTCAGATTATGTTTAGAGCAGCAAACCTGATGAGCAACAGCAAAGGCCTTAAAACCGATTTGCAAAAGGATCAATTCAAGTTCAAATCATTTTCTCCGGCAATGCCCTGGAAAGATGTGGTATGCCCAAATCCGCCAACTATGCTCAGGATGGCCAATGACTCCTTGAGATGGGATGCTTCTGCTGCTGCATCTGATGGAGACCTTGCTAACAAATATGTGGTCTATCTTTTTGATAATGCCGTAGAAGCTCTGTCCAATAAGCACGATGGTAAAAAAATCTATACCATTACTTATGACACAAAAGTAGCCGTACCATCCAGTTTGCAGCAAAATTATTTTGTGGTAACCTCCCTTAATAAGAACAACAATGAAAGCTTAGGTGCGCAAGGTGGAGTTTTGCCTGTAACAGGTTTAGACATCAGTGCAAAATTGATGGAAAATAAGGTGACAGTAACCTGCCCTACTTTAGCAGAGATTAATACAAAAGAGTTTGAGGTTGAAAAAAGCTCTGATTGTGTGCAATTCCATAAAATAGCTACAAAAGCCGCAGAAGGAAACAGCCAATCAGGAAAAAAGTATAGTATACAAGACGTACTTGATGTTGCGGGAAATTATTTCTACCGCGTAAAAGGCATCGATAATGATGGAAGAGTCACTTACTCTGAAGTCAAAAATGTGCACTATGGTATAGAACCAGCCTTCATGAAAGTAGGACCGAACCCGTTCAAAAACAGCCTGACATTGACCAACCTTACCGACGTAAAAAGAATTGATCTGTTCGATTTAACAGGAAGAATGGTTCTCTCAAAACAGGTTAAGAATGACAACACTATTACGCTGGAGACAAGTAAATTACCGGCAGGAATCTATCAACTTAAAACTTCTAAAACCGACGGCTGCTTTACTACTAATAAAGTCATTAAAAGCTTTAATATGCAGGAAGTATTTTAGGATAATTTTAAAAAGAGGAGGCAATCTAAAGCAGATTGTTTCCTCTTTTTTTATTTGTACCTTTTGTGATATTAAATATCATTTGATTTAAGGAATTCAAACCCTTATTTTTACGATTCTAAAAAATTAATACCTTTTTAAATAATTTCTCTCACAAATATTGATCATAATGAAAAAATTAAGTTTTTCTATTTTACTCGTTTTCTTTACTATCGCCCTAACCGCGCAGCAGGTAAAGTTTACAGAGTACATCTTGCCGAATGGCCTGCACGTAGTATTACACCAGGATAATACTGCTCCTGTAGTCGCTGTTTCGATCATGTACCATGTAGGAAGTAAAGACGACAGTCCGGGTCGATCCGGTTTCGCTCATTTTTTTGAACATCTTTTATTTGAAGGCTCAGAAAATATCGGAAGAGGTGAGTTCATGAAGATTGTCAGCCAGAATGGAGGGCAAATGAATGCGAATACCACACAGGACAGAACGTTTTATTACGAGGTATTTCCAAGTAATCAATTAAAAACGGGGTTATGGCTGGAGAGCGAGCGATTGATGCATCCTGTAATAAATGAAATTGGCGTAAAAACCCAAAATGAAGTAGTGAAAGAAGAAAAGCGGATGAGTTTTGATAACCGGCCTTATGGGAATATTATCAATACCGTTTTTCATGATCTCTTCACCAAACATCCTTATCATAACGCATTGATCGGAAGTATGGAAGATTTGGATGCATCTACCCTGGATGAATTTAAGAATTTCAACAAGAAATATTACTCTCCAAATAATGCTGTGCTGGTAATAGCAGGGGATATTCAGGTGGCTGATACAAAAAAATGGGTGGAAGCCTATTTTGGCCCAATCCCAAAAGGTGCGCCGGTTGTACGTGAAAAATATGATGAGTCGCCTATTACAAAGCAAATTATTGATACGGCTTATGATGCCAATATTCAAATACCGGCTATCCTTACTGCTTACAGGGTACCGGGCATAACCAGTAAGGAATCAAACGCGTTACAATTAGTTGCGGCAGTTCTCAGCCAGGGTGCCAGCAGCCGTATGTATAAAAAAATGGTGGATGATAAGAAAAATGCTTTGACCGTACAAAGTTTTAATTATGCCCTGGAAGATTATGGAGCCTATATCACTTTTGC
>JBBSUB010000177.1:0-9437 GCA_038235345.1 Chitinophagales bacterium | reverse complement strand
TATTATTATCGCGATTCGATATATTCATTTTGATAAAATTTTTCGTAAAAATAACTAAATAAACTTGTGTTCAAAGTTAAGAGCTTGTTTTATTTTGGGGACAGGTTTGGCACCAGGTTGCTCACTTTACAATTTGATCTTTGAGCTATTAAGATGGGTGTAAAAGTTGGTAACCTTTGCTTTGGAAGAAAGGTTACCAACTTAAAAGAAAGTTGGGAACCTGCTATACATGTTGACAACCATAGCAATTATTTATACTGAAACACATTAAACGGTTTAGATGTCCCTTCCAGTTTTAAAACGACCACTCCATGTGCAGGAACCTTCAAAGTAACTTTCTTGCTGTCTGATTTTGCAAAATCTTTTTTCGCCCACAGATCGCGTATGGTGTAGCCTTTGGCAGATACTAAACCAAGTGAATCAGGTTCAAAACTAATTTCTGCTTCCTTCTTTGTTCTGTTCAAAAGAGTAACGGCTATTTGTCCGCTTATGGTGGTGATAAGTGGCTTTGCCCAAATCTCAAGATTTCCTTTCCCGCTCATTCTTCGCGCCTGGTACACAAGAGGATCCTGGTTGAGCGCGATCAATTCCTTATTGGTCAAAATGCCGATGGTTTCATTGGTCATAACCCTTAAGTCATTCCCTGCCAAAAGCGGGGAATTCATCATGCACCACATGGAAAAATGTGTTTTATCTTCTTCATAACTCATACCGCGTCCTATCTGCAGCATATCCATATCGTTTACATGGCCGGGTGATGCATACTTCCACAGGTCCGCGTTCAGATCAACGATGTGCATTACAGATTCGAAGGTGTTTGCTATATCGCCCGAAATACGCCAGGAATCAGCTATGGGTACCGCCCAATTTCCAGGGAATTGCCAACGGCAAATATTAAAGACCACATCAGGCCTTATTTTCCGCACAAGATTTATAATAGAAGTATAACTGGTTTGTTCATCCAGACCAAGCCAATCGCCGCCACACCAATCCACTTTTATAAAGTCATAATTCCAATCTTTCAGCATGAGCGATAGATCCCGGGCTTCATGACCATAAAGTCCCATGCCGGAGCCGATGGTGTCTTTATCCCAATAAGAAGCACAGGTATTGATACCGGCATCAGAATAAATACCCGCCTTTAATCCTTTGGAATGAATATAATCACTTACGACCTTCATGCCGTTTGGAAACCTCGTCGGGTGTGGAATAATATTTCCCTTTGCATCGCGTCCGCCGAAAAATCCATCATCAATATTTACATAATTATATCCCGCCTCGTGCATGCCGGTTGACACCATAAAATCTGCCTGCGCCTTAATAATGTCTTCATTAATATTTACATGAAAATGATTCCAGCTTGACCAGCCCATGATAGGCGTTTGAGGGCGCGAGGTAACGGTTTCAACTATATTGTTGTTTTTAACAGACCCGGATCCTGTGATGCTTTTTGTATCCCGGCATCCAAATGCGACAATTATTAGCAGTATTAAAATAATATTCTTATTCATTTGACAGTGGTGATTTTAAAATTTAAGAACTCAAGTGCATAATAATAGAATTAAAATAAAAGCACCTTAAAAAGGGTGCATTTCAATATGTCGCATCGTCACGTTGAAAGTGGGCGGTAAAGACACCGCCCACGGCGCGTCGCCCGGGGTTGGTGTCCCCACCAACCCGCGACAATTTGAAATGCACCCCCTTAAAAAAGCAATCTATTTTTCATTCATCGATTATTTTATTTTTACTGATTTCCCAATCAGCGTCCATCCATTCATCAATTCTTTGCCTTGCACTGCCAGTTGAAGACCAGGATGGTTATTTCGTTTCCGATCAGTGATCGCTACGGCCCATTGATATTCTCCGGAAGGAATGTTTTCAATATTTATTTCAAAAGGGTATGTATGTTCAGCACCCGTAAGCCAGGAAGAAGGTTCAGCCTTATTATCTGTCCATTGCGCTACCACATTTCCTTTTTTGTCCAACAAGGCCAGCGAAGGTTTATACTTATAATCCCAATTCGGAAGATTATTAGGCAAATAACCATTCCCGGTATTTTTCCAGGTATGAAACACGGTCACTTTATTTCCGGCGGTCAACACTTTTGGTACACGCACAGAAACAGGATAAAAACGATAGCCGCCCTTCACCACGAATTGTTGCACGAGGTCATGCGCACGCGTGGTCCATCCTTTTGTTTCGGGTATTTCCCGTAAGTCAAGGGTATTAAAATGATTTTCAATTGCCTGTTTATACGTCAGTTCATACACATCCCGCCAGGAATTTAATTTGTAGCGGGTATCTGTTGCCCATGGACGATAATCATCTGTGTAGCCCTGCCACCAGCAGGATTCCCCCACTAATAAAGTGCGACCATACATTTGATTGGTAATGGCTCTTTCCTTATCCGAAAACCACATGCTACCCAAACCATCCCGGCGCATCCCATAACCATAAGGTTTAATGGCCAGACGGTTTTCCGACTCAAAACCTACCTGGCTGCCAAATGGCAAAAGCAATAAAACATTTTTAAAGTTGGAAGAATAAGTGTGGGCATACCAGGACAAAACCGATTCCAGGTTGGAAGGATTTTCAAGCGTGATACCATGACATTCTCCCCAAAAGCCTACTGAATAACCATCTATAAAATCAACGATATCCGGGTTATCATATTCTTTGGCAAAAGCTTCAATAAACTTCCCCATTTTTTGCTGGTAAACGGTATTGTCCGGATAAGGAGTCCATAAAGACTGCCCTTCAGAACCTTTTGCCATAAAGCCTTTCGCACCTGCCTGCCGTACATAATCAGGTGTGCTTTGTCGCAGATTATCCTGGCTGTGATTATACACCCGGAAACAAAGTTTCAAGCCCCGTTCCTTTGCGCCTGCTATAAGTTTTTTATAATTCTCATTATAAAGCCAGGCATACTTTCCTTCTTCCGGTTCCATATCCGACCAGCGGTAGCGAACATAAAAGAAGGAAGCTGATTTTCGTGCAGCAGCATCCTGCGCTTTCCAGTATTCATCCGCATTTTGCACCTCCGTATTGGCATCATCATACACTCCCCACCCCATAGCAGGATTGCGTAATAGTGAAGTGGTATCTTCCGTAAAATAAGTCGTTTGTAAATTGGGACCGATCGATCTTTTTTGGCCATTCAAAATACCCCAGGACAGCACCAAAACAAAAACTATCAATAATTCTTTTTTCATCTTATTACCCTATCTTTTCATTCAAATAATTGTTACCTAAAAGCTTGTCCCTGATTATATTTCATTAGGATCAAGCCCGTCAAAAGTAGCCATAAAGATTCAGGCTGATTGAGTTTCTTTGATTTAAAAATAAGCTGTGCCGGGAGATCCCAAATATGTAAACTGTGGCGAAGTAAATACACCTTCTATTTTTATAGAACCAAATGACTGTGTTATGAAAATGTTTACCGTCCAATTCCATCTCAAATATTGATAAACAGAGAAAGGAAAATTATTTGGAAAAAGACTGCTGATATAGAGGTAGATTCTAAAAGTTTAAGCAATGCATTATTGGAAAACCTTCCAAATTAAAATTGGTTAATGTTTTTATTAAAGACGATTTTGCGAGAGGTGACACCTTTTGAAAAGGTGTCACCTCTAAGGTGTCACCTCTTTCCGTATCCCCCGATTTGTTTTATCAATTCTATTTACCGAAAAACTTTCTTTTCTAAATATAAAATCGAAAAACCTCCCTTATTTTGTACAAAAAAATGAAAACTTCATTCATTCTTTTTCTTACATTTAACCGGAAACAAAATAATTGTTCCCATTCAAGGACCATTTGAAAAACCTAACAGAAACCTAAATGAAACCTTTCCTTATCTTTTTTATTCTTTTAATTGCCTTACAAGGTTATTCTCAAAAACCTGTACCTCAAAAACCTAATTTTATTTTGATTGTCGCGGACGATCTTGGCTATGGCGATCTTGGATTTACCGGAAGCAAACAAATAAAAACACTACATATTGATGCCCTGGCAAAGGGTGGCGTTCAATTTACACAAGGATATGTTACCTCCGCGGTTTGTAGTCCTTCCCGGGCGGGATTTCTGACCGGAATTAACCAGGTGGAATTCGGGTATGATAATAACCTGGATGAAAATCAGCCTGGTTTTGATCCGGAATTTCTCGGCCTGCCGGTGCAGGTGGAAACAATAGCTGATCGTTTAAAAAGATTGGGCTATGTAAATGGAATTATTGGAAAATGGCATCTGGGTGAAAAAGATCAGTTTTATCCGTTAAACCGCGGTTTCGATGAATTTTGGGGTTATCGTGGCGGTGGGCATGATTATTTTACGGCCCTACCCAATGGAACCGGATACAAAGCGCCAATAGAATGTAATTACAAAACGCCTCAACCTATTACTTATATAACTGACGACAAAGGCGATGAATGTGTTTCTTTTATACAACGGCATAAAAAGGAACCCTTTTTCCTCTATGCTTCCTTTAACGCTCCTCATGCGCCCATGGAGGCAACAGTGGTTCACCTGGAATTGTATAAAGATATTAAAGATAAAAAACGGCGCACCTATGCCGCTATGATTCATCGCCTGGATGTGAATATTGGAAGAATTGTATCCGAATTAGAAAAACAGGAACTTCGTGAAAACACACTTATCGTTTTCCTTAGTGACAATGGCGGTCCTGTGGATGTGAATGCATCGGTGAATGCTCCTTACAGAGGGCAGAAAGGAATTTTACTGGAAGGGGGAATTCATGTCCCCTTTGTAATGAACTGGCCCGGAACTATTTCCGCAGGAACTGTTTTTCACGATCCGGTGAGTTCCCTGGATATAGCGCCTACTTTTATAGCCAACGCCGGTGGCTTGACTGATAAATTGGAAGGGGCGAACCTGGTTTCCAATACAAAACAAACAAAGACAGATCTTGCCGAAAGACAACTGAAGTGGCGCTTCACGATCAGTGCGGCTATCAGGGAAGGAAAATGGAAACTTGTCCGCCTGCCCGATCGCCTGCCTATGTTGTACAATCTTGAAAAGGATTCTTCCGAATTACATGATGTAAGTCTGAAAAATTTGGACAAAACCAAAACCCTGCTTAAAAAACTGGGTGATTGGGATGTATCTCTTCCGCATCCGGTTTTTCTTGAAGGAGCAGTTTGGAAAAAAAGGCAACTTCATTTGTATGATGTACCTTATCCCCTGGTACAACCAAGATAGAAAAGGGCGGTTTATTGTAACCCTTCACTAAAAGAGTTTGCGGATATTTGTACCCTCACCGAAAAATAAAGGAATGAAAGATCAGCAATCAATTATGAAAGACATTTTCAAAATAGCTCTAATACTATTTTTAAGTTTTTACAGTTCATTGTTGCAGGCTCAACCGGTAGCGAAGGAATTTTCAACTGCCGGATTTTTTGTTTTGCCTGGTGCCGGCCGAACGGTAGAAGATATGAATCCCGCCTGGCGATTTACAAAAGATAAGAGAGGGAATTTAAGAGAAATAGCCTTCAAAAAAGAGTACAACGATTCTGCCTGGGGAGTGGTTTCATTGCCGAACGGGCTGGAGTATTTGCCTGAGGAAGCCAGCGGCTCCATCAATTACAGGGGTGAGGTGTGGTACAGGAAACATTTTTTTCTGGATAAAAAGAAGGAGCGCAAACGGCTGATTCTTTATTTCGAAGCGATTATGGGTAAGTCAAAAATCTGGGTAAATGGCCAGTTGGCTGCTGAACACTTTGGTGGTTTTTTGCCCATTCCTGTCGATATCACAGAATTTGCAAAACCTGGAGAAGAGAACCTGGTCGCTGTGTGGGCAGATAATTCTGATGATCCTTCTTATCCGCCGGGGAAACCGCAAGCCATGCTTGACTTTGCCTATTTTGGAGGAATCTATCGCGATTGCTGGTTCATTTCAACCAACAAGGTTTATATCACGGATGCAAATGAAACCGATATTATTGCAGGCGGGGGATTAAAAATAAATTATCCTACTGTATCTGATAAACTGGCAGATATTGGTCTTAGCCTACATCTGCAAAATGATCTGCAGTTTGATTCTAAAGGCGAGATACAGTATGAATTGACAGATAAACAAGGGAAGAAAGTTGCTGTCTCCCGGCAAAAATACACACTCAAAACCGGGCAAAATAAAACCTTTGACCATCATCTATCTGTTTTAAATCCACTACTTTGGTCGCCCGACAATCCCAATTTATATTATTTGAAAATACTTGTAACTGGCGCAAAAGGAAACGTTTTGGATGGGTATACGAAAAGAATCGGCATTCGTTCCATCCGGTTTTCTCCTTCTGAAGGTTTTATTTTGAATGGCAAACCTTTTCCGAGGAAGTTAATCGGCGCAAACCGCCATCAGGATTATGCCGTAATCGGAAACGCCCTTTCCAACAGCCTGCACTGGAGGGATGCATACAAATTGAAACAGGCTGGTATGGATATTATCCGTAACGCCCATTATCCGCAGGATCCGGCTTTTATGGATGCCTGTGAAGAACTTGGTTTGTTTGTTATTGAAAATACACCGGGTTGGCAATTCTGGAATAAAGCGCCTGTTTTTGAGCAAAGAGTATTTCAGGATATCCGAAATATTGTGCGGCGCGATCGGAACTCTCCCTCGGTGATTATGTGGGAGCCAATTTTAAATGAAACGGATTACCCGGAGGATTTTGCTGAAAATGTCAACAAAATAGTTAAGCAGGAGATGAGTGGTAGTGAGGCTTATACTGCTGCGGATCTTTCTGCGAATGGAAGCCGGCATTTTGATATTCTATTCACCTATCCTCTTCCTCCAAAAGATTCTGCGTCCGAATTAAATGGTGATCCTACTAAAATTTACTTCACACGTGAATGGGGTGATAATGTGGACGATTGGAATTCACATAATTCGCCTAGCCGTGCTTCACGACGATGGGGCGAAGTGCCCATGCTGGTTCAAATGAACCACTATGCAAAGCCTTACTACGGATATATTTCTTATGACATGCTTTATCGCAGTGGAACCAATCATATTGGTGGCACGCTATGGCATTCATTCGATCATCAGCGTGGCTACCATCCTGATCCATTTTACGGAGGTATTATGGACGCGTTTCGCAGGCCAAAGTACGCATATTATATGTTCCGGGCACAAAGTGATCAGATAGAGCCAATGATATTCATTGCGAATGAAATGACGCCTTTTTCACCCCGGGATGTTTCGGTTGTTAGCAATTGTGATGAGGTGCGTCTTTATACTCAAACAGGCGATTCTATACGGGTTTACCACCGACCCGAAAGAGGGGAAGTTGCAGGAATACCCTCACCCGTAATCGTATTCGAAAAAGCCTGGGATTTTATGAAAGACAAAGATTTGAGCCGCAAAAGAAAGCAGGGAGAATCTTTTTTAAAAGCCGAGGGACTAATCAATGGGAAAGTAGTTGCAACCGATATCCGGTATCCAGCGCGGCGCGCCTCCAAGCTAAAATTAATTCTCGATTCAGAAACCATTACTCCTGTCGCCAATGGCGGAGACCTGGTAACAGTGGTGGCACAGGTAGTTGATGATAAAGGAATCGTGAAGCGTTTGAATAATAACTTTATAAAATTTGAAATTGAGGGCGAAGGCCGCCTTGTTGGTAATGAAGAGGTTTTTGCCAATCCAAAGCAGGTCTCCTGGGGCGAAGTGCCTGTGTTGATCCAAACCACCACCCGTCCCGGTAAAGTCAGAATAATAGCTACGCCGGCTTTTGAAGGTGACCAAACTGCTTCACCGGCAATTCTTGAATTTGAAACTGTAAAGTCTGTCATCCCTCTCTTGTATTCTGAAGAAGAAAATAAGTTCTCTGGTCAGAGTAATGTAATGACCGTAAAAGACGGTACTGAAACAAAAATTAATCGTAAAGAAGTGAAACATTCTTTAAAGGAAGTAGAAGAGCAGCAGGAGAAGTTTGAGGGCGATAAGAAAAAGAAAAAAATTAAAATAGGAAAGAAATTTCTTGAGTATTAAAAATAGTCAGCAAAACTTTCCCTTTATTGATGTTATAAGAAAAAGATTTTTCTTATTCTCTGCTTTAAAGCACAAGTAAAAATAAAAGGAAATCCTATTTATATATTAATATGATTTTTTGCTGAAAATTTTCGGTCCATTGATATTCGTGAAACATTTTCACCTCAATAATGTGCATAATACTTTAGTTCAGTATTTTTTAGAAATACATTTCAATGAATGCTTCTATCAAAAATTTCACTCTGCTTTATCTTCCCCTTTCTCGCCCAGTTTAACTATATCACCGGATTTAAAAAGGATAGGTTCCAGAGTTTTTCTCCAGGCAGGCATTTTTCGCATTAAAAATTCCAGGTCCATCCCAAAATGTTTGAATTCTTCGTTTTGGGCATTCTGCATGATTTCCTTTGCCTGCTGATCTGTTTCAACAGAAATACGTTGCTCATACCAATTGATGGCCTCGGCTTCTTCCGTTAAGGAGGCAAGCATTCTGGCTTTTGTCCTGGTTTCTTTGGAAAGTTCTTTCGGTGGTTCGTGATATTGATCAAATGCCATTTTGAAATTATTTTAAGTTGAATAGATAAAGTTCTTTCTCACAAAAATGCACCCAAATAAAAAGAAGGGAATTCTTAGATTTCATCAGAATAAGTGCTGATGGAATCACAAGAATCTTACTATCGTAATTCATGATGAGAAATTGAATATTGAGGAATTAAAAAGTTTGTTGGAGAAGAATCTTAAAATAATGGATAATATTAGAATTCTGAATGAACCGGATTAATGGTTAGGAATTTGCAAGTGCCCGGCCGTGAATACAGGGTCGGAACGCTTCTGCGGTCTTAACCATTTATTTGAAAGATGATTTCATCAGAGGTGATACCTCTCGAAAAGGTGTCACCTCTTGCCACCAAAATGATCTCCGAAGCGAATCGTTCATGCTGCTAAAACGCAAGCGACCCGACTCGAAGAAATCGGGCAACAGTCGTCCACACATCGGGGTTTCCGGTCAGCATGTTTAAATTCATTGTCTGAAATCGGAAAACCCCGCTGGAACACCCCCCGCTGGAACAATATCGTTCAGTCTGCTGGAAGACAAGCGTCACGACCGGAAGAAACCCGAACTTCAAACTAAAAACTACAAACTACAAACTAAACTAAACTAAACTAAACCGTGTCAAACCAAACCTTCTTCCCATCATTCCAATCGCCGTTATAATTGATGGTGAGTTCTTCGAATTTTTCCACATCACGTACTGTTTTTATTTGAATGATCTCTTCCTCAAAATCCATATAATATTCACAATTACTTTGATAGCTATGGTTGTACATGGGAATAAGTCCTAATGCCATGCAGCAGCGTTTCTCCGTTTTATCACTTTCAGGATTCTCCCATTCAAATATATAATCGTGGAGCAAGGTTTTATCAATAAGTTTTCTATCT
>JBBSUB010000176.1:0-9442 GCA_038235345.1 Chitinophagales bacterium | reverse complement strand
GTCCCAGCGGGGTTTTCCGATTTGGGATCAATGAACTTAAAACCCACTGCCGGAAACCCCGATGCCTGGACGACGTTGCATAATTTTAACCCAAAGTCTTTCTGAAATTCGAGTTCGTAATTCGGGATATTGCCGGTCGGGGTGCCTGTCTTTAGCTGACGTGAACGATGTGTCCCAGCGAAGTTCTCCCGGTCGGGGCGCTTGTCTTTTGGCGACCTGAACGATTTCCTTGCGGGATCATCGTGGTTCAGACAAAGTCCTTTCTTCGATTATGGTTCAGTCCGCGAAATCGTTACGATCCGGCGTCTTTCTTCGATTTACTCAAAGCTCATAGCTTATTGCTGAAGGCTCACATCTTTCATACAGAAACCCGCTGTCTGTGCAGTACAGACAGCAATCCCCAATTTCGGTTCGACCTTTGTAGCGATTACTTTGTAATTTTAAATAGGTGTTTGAAAGATTTGTTTTAATAGCTCACGGCTGATACTTCACACTCACAGCTCACAACTAATACCTACCACGTAATACCCCACAACCTATCCACCATGGACCAAAAACCAAAGCCCTCCTTAATCTGGAGTTTTTTAACGCTTCGGTGTCCCCGTTGCCGGCGTGGTTCTATGTTCAGGCATAAAAATCCCTACAAAAAATTCGGCATCAATTACATGCTCGATAGTCATAAATATTGCCCGGTTTGTGGCCAGAAATTTAAACTGGAACCCGGCTTTTGGTTTGGTACAAGTTATGTCAGCTACGGCATCATGGTGATTGTTTCCGCCATTACGTTTTTTTTGTGGTGGGTCATTATTGGTTTTTCCAAAGATGATAATCTCCTGATCGATTGGCTGATCACGAATGCCGTTATCATATTTATGCTTCAACCTTATGTGATGCGTTTGAGCAGGCTTTTATTCCTTGGTTTTTTTATCCGGTATAATGAACATTATGACGAAGAACCTCCGGAGAATAATTTGTGATTCGTAATGCCTGTTAATATGTCGCTCCTAACGGAGCTTCAGTAACTTCTCACGGGCATTTATTATCTACTAATATGACGCTCCTAGCGGAGCTGACTTTACCCCAACCAACTTAATTATTTGAATCGAATATTTTTAATGGAGTTTGGGGGACATATTTATCAATTCACTGGTTTTGTATGTATTCCTGATTTTTTTGGTTTTAAGCTCCGGAGTATTGCTATGTTAGAAAAAAAAGAGGTCAATTTGCTTCGGAGGAGCGACATGTCAATTTAACGAATGCTGGAAAATAATCACCCGCGATTTTATGCCAAACATGCTATTTCTAAAGTGTGAAAATGATTCAATGACATCGAACCCAAATTGAAAGAGACTCTTACACTACCAAGAAAGAACTACTTGTTTGAAATAACCTTTAAACCCTTGCCTATAAAGGTTTTTGCCCCCTCTTCCTGAGGAGAGGGTTGGTGTGAGGCTTTCAAACAAAAAAGCCGCTGCAATCAAATCATGCAGCGGCCATTTTTTAATTCAATCTCTTACTTAGAATAAATCTTAAATCTTTAATCGTAATTCTTAATTCTCAACGGCACATTCACCTTCACACTAAAATTCCTTCCCATATTATAAATACCATTCCTACCTGTGAAATTTCCGGGGTAATCTTCAAAATATTTTAACCGGTTAAGATGTGATTGATACCCCACATCCATTAAATTGTTTCCGAAAAAAGTGATATTAAAAAGCATATCGCCCTTCTTGTTATTGACATCTGTGCCAATACCGGCATTCAATAATTGATACCCGTTTGTCGGTGTTTCCGTATCATTTTCCAGGTAAGCGCGGTTTTGTTTTGCATATACTTCAAACTGGAGTTTTACAAAAGAATTTGTCATGTGTTTCCCGACGCGTACAAAATTTCCACGCAGTTCTGAGCGCGTATGTAAGGGTGGAATAAACGGAAGATATTTTGCATCTTCTGAAATCTTCGGACCATTTTTCTCCCCTTTATTAACACCATAAACAACAGAAAGTGCATTTTCAAAATGCAGCCAGTCCAATGGATGCGGATGGATATCGATAACCAATTCGCCACCCTTTAAATTAGCTCTTGAAGCTACATATTGAAAGGTTTGATTTCCGGGGACAATGATCGAATCTGCTCCGGCTGCGCTGAGTACTTTTTGGTTGTAGATGTAATTCTGAATATCATTATTAAACAGGTCCGCATTGATCGTTACGTGTTCTGATGTAAACGTGACACCAATATCCTGCTGCAGATTAAATTCCGGTTTAAAATGACTGTTTCCTAACTGATAAATTTTAGTTCCGGAATGCACACCGTTCGAGGAAATCTCTGACACATTTGGTGCCCGGTATCCTCTGCCAATATTGGCTTTCGCACTCCATTGCTGATTAAATTTATAAGAAATTCCCAGGCTTCCACTTGGTCCTTTAAAGGTTTGGTTGGTTGATGAAAATACATGTTCTGCTCCAATGGTATCAATGCCATAAACCGGTTTTTCCAAACCGATTAACAGATCTTCGCCTACATACAGATCATTGTTTCTATAATGCCGTACATCGTATCTCAGTCCGCCGGCAATTTCTAATTGGCCAATCGATCTTTTTGCATAAATAAACGGACCGATATCAAATTGTTTGTAGGATGGAATAATAAATTCATGCCCTCTTTCTACTTTGTTATCCTGGACCATTCCATTTAGTCCCGCCGTAATACTTACGCCTTTTGCTTCATGAAAATAATATTTTGCGTCGTATGTCCAGGTGTTCAATTCTAAAAAAAGTGATGGAGAGTTTATTCCCGGATCATCAAACTCCCGGCGCATACTGCGCTGAAATCCAAGATTAAGTGCCAGCCTGTCACCACCTATTAAGAAGCTGCTGCTGTTGTAAATGCGGTAATGTTGCACCCTTTGATGAACATCAGATATTTTATACGAGCGCAATTCTTTGCCAGAAACAATCTCCCATTCCTCCGGATCCTCTGATATCAGTTTTTCAAACTTTCTCGAAGCCGAATCGCGTTTTCCTGAAGGAATTTCCTGCAGATTATCAAATAGAGATACGCCGGTGCGGGAATAGCCCCACGCTTTGTTTACTTCCAGGTTGCCCGAAAGATTCAATTCTTTAAATCCTGTATTATAGACTCTTCCATCGTATTTATTTTGATAATTAGAAGCCATTTTATGCGAAGCGATTGCACCCCAGCTAATGCCGTTTTGGTTTCCCGCTATGCCTGCGGAATTTTCAATGAGGCCATTATTTGACTGATACTCACTATTGATATTCCCAAGAATTTTTCCTCTTGCCGGAGGATTTGCAGGAATAAGGTTGACAACGCCTGCTATGGCATCCGAACCATAGATAAGGCTGGCAGGTCCTTTTATTACTTCTACCTTCTCAACAGTATTTTGATCTACCTCAATTCCATGTTCATCACCCCATTGTTGGCCTTCCTGCCGCACGCCATCATATAAAGTCAGGATACGGTTAAAGCCTAAACCGCGGATAAATGGTTTAGATACATTTGGCCCCGTTGTTACAGCGCTTAATCCGGGCACTTTAGATATAGCGTCAATGATATTGGTGCTGAGGTTGGATTGCAGATATTGTTTGCTGATTGAAATGATCGGAATGGGATTACGTTTCAGAGAAGTTGCTTTTGAAGAACCCGTAATTACAATTTCATTTTCTTCTGTGATCGAGATCTCCATGGTGAAATCAGCCGTTTTATTTTCATCAAAATAAATATGATCCAGGATGGTTTTAAAGCCGATAAATTTTATTTCTACCAGGTAAGTCCCGGAAGGAATGTTTTTGAGTTGATAATGACCCTTGCTATCCGCAATACTTCCTTTCTTGAGATCAGAAATATAGATGGAAGCACCTGCAAGAGGTTCACTTTTTTCGTTAAGGACTGTTCCCGATAAACTATACCGGTCTGTATTTTTTTGAGCCTTGGTGGCTACTGATAAAACCAGGAAAACACAAAGTGATAGAATAGATTTTAAAATATTCATCGTATTAGATATATTAAATGCCCACTATTAACCCGGAAATAAAAATACCGGAAATATATAAGGCTGATTGTAAAAAGAGAGAAAAATGGAATATGTTACACCACAGATGGCGGGCCTCTTAATTCAAAATATACTAAACGTGTAAAATGAAATTCATCTTTTTGAATTATGGTATAAGCAGCAAAAGAAGGTTCAATGCCGGTAATCCTTATTCCTGCTTCACAGATGTACGGATTAATGACCACGTTTGTTTCCACATGGCAATCAATTCCGGCTATCTGTAGTTGGGGTTGTTCATTCCTATAATGTAGGATCGTTTGCTGATCTATATGATTTGCAAATAAATGGTGAAGAACTTTTACAGGCGTATTGCTCAATGCGAAAATGGCAAGAAGCCATACCGCCGTAATATTCCGTATGTATTTATTTTTTATCAAGTGATTGCAAAAATAGGTCTTTTGAAAATATCTTTTCTTCCGTTTATAATAAGAACAGAAAATATAACCTTGTTTTGCAACTGCAAGAATGGTTTGAAGTAGTTTTATGCATTAAATATGAATGAATGAAAGCAAATTATTCTGAAATGAAATGGGTATTAACCGGCATTCAGAAAGTGCAAAACTTTGGACTTTGACCACGTTTGCCTGGATGAATTACCAAACACATTCATCTCTTTTCCTGTCAAACAGGTAAAGCTTATTCAAAAGCGGAATGAGTTTTGTAACCCATTACATACATAAAAACATTAATCAATAAAAAATCAAACATTATGGCAATTGTAAAAGTTATCGAGGTCATTGCCTCATCTGAAATCAGTTTTGATGATGCAATTAAAAATGCAGTTTCAGAAGTTTCCAAAACAGTTAAAAATATCGATTCTGTTTACGTAAAAGATTTTAAAGTGCATGTAAAAGATGCTGCCGTTTCATCTTATGGAGTTATTTGTAAAGTGTCTTTCAGGGTAGAAAGTTAATCTGTAATTTTTTTACGATATTTATTTTAAGGGGGCTAGAAATAGCTCCCTTTATTTTTTTAACATAGTTTTCCGTGAAGCTTTGAGAGAAATTATCGTTTGTTTATTGGTTGTTCGTATTTTGCAACCTATTGAATTTTCTATTCATTTATTTAAAATCTAATGGTACAAACTGCAGAAAACATTCGCTTGCTGAATGAAAAAATTACGCATTCAGCAACTTTTATTGATAAAATTCACGCTGAATTGGGGAAAGTTATTGTGGGCCAGCAGCACATGGTGGAGCGGCTTTTAATTGGTTTGCTTAGTAATGGACATATTCTTTTGGAGGGTGTGCCCGGACTGGCGAAAACATTATCTATTAAATCTCTTGCCAGCACTATCAATGCACAATTCAGCCGGATTCAATTTACCCCGGATCTGTTACCGGCGGATGTGGTGGGTACTATGATCTACAACCAGCAAAAAAATGAGTTCGTTGTCCGGAAAGGGCCAATCTTCGCCAATTTTATATTGGCAGATGAAATAAACCGTGCACCGGCGAAAGTGCAAAGTGCCCTCCTGGAGGCTATGCAGGAAAGACAGGTTACTATTGGTAATCATTCCTATAAACTGGAAGAACCTTTCCTGGTTTTGGCCACGCAAAATCCAATTGAACAGGAAGGAACATACCCTTTACCGGAAGCGCAGGTGGATCGTTTTATGCTCAAAGTGATCATTGATTATCCGACTAAATTAGAAGAACAGGCAATCATCCGGCAGAATGTATTGGGACTTCAGCAGCAAACGATTAACCCGGTTGTTTCATCACAGGAAATTCTAACTGCCCGGCAATTGGTGAGGGAAATTTATATGGATGAAAAGGTAGAACAATATATTATTGATATCGTTTTCGCCTCCCGTTATCCGGATCAATACAATCTTGGAAAATTAAAAGAACTGATCTCTTTCGGTGGATCCCCAAGAGCCAGTATTAATCTTGCCCTTGCTGCTAAAACATACGCTTATTTGAATAAAAGAGGCTATGTAATTCCGGAGGATGTAAGAAGTATTTGTAAAGATGTGTTGCGCCATAGGATCGGATTAACCTACGAAGCAGAAGCAGAAAACGTGAATGTAGAAATGGTGATCGGGGAGATTTTGAAGACCGTGAATGTTCCTTAAGGGACCTATGTTGAATGGTTCTATTGTTAATGGTTAGAAACAATAAAACAATTAAGCAATTAAGCAATTCAACAATTCAACAATAAAACAATGCAACAACTTTAAAATAATGCTCTCCACCCAGGAAATAGTAAAAAAAGTAAAAGAACTGGAAATTATCAGCAAGAAGCTCACGACGCATCTTTTTGGCGGGGAGTATCATTCTGCTTTTAAAGGAAAGGGAATGCGCTTCAGGGAAGTGCGGGAATATGATCATGGGGATGATGTACGGTTTATAGATTGGAATGTGAGTGCGAGGTATGCACACCCTTTTACAAAAGTATTTGAAGAAGAAAGAGAGCTCACCGTTATTCTCCTGGTGGATGTAAGTGCGAGTTCTTTGTTTGGAACATTAACCCAGCGTAAGCGCGATTTGATAACGCAAATTGGAGCGATGCTCACCTTTTCCGCGATTAATAATAATGACAAGGTCGGGGTTGTTTTTTTTAGTGATAAAGTGGAAAAATATATACCACCGAAAAAAGGGAAGCCCCATGCGTTATACATTGTACGGGAATTGCTGACAATGGAACCAAAACAAAAAGGAACAAACCTGAATGAGGCGTTGAAATTTTTTTACCGGGCAAACCGGCAGAAATGTATAGCCTTTGTTTTGAGTGATTTTGTGGATGAGGGCTATGAACACCGCCTTAGGGTCATCAGCCGCAGGCACGACACTATCGGGGTGAAGGTGTATGATAAAATGGATAGTACATTGCCGGATATCGGCATGGTCAAAATGCAGGATTCCGAAACAGGAAAGGATCTTTGGGTAGATACATCCGATGCACTGGTAAGGCATAATTACCATCAGAGTTTTATGGAGCAAAGTGCTGTTTGTAAAACAATTTTTAAAAAATCCGGTGCTGATTTATTACATATACGCACTGATGAGGATCATGTAAAAATTTTGCAACAATTCTTTTCAAGAAGAATTAAAAAGTAATGAATAAATTGGTGAAAAGGTTTCAGTTTAGAATTTTATTTGTGGTACTGCTTATTTGCGGAAGTTGGCCGGGGCAGAGTGTATTTGCACAAAAGCCGGTCATTAAGACATCCGTTGATAAGAATGAAATTTTAATTGGTCAGCAAATAAAATACCGGGTAGAAATTTCTTTCCCCATAAACAAATACCATCTGCAATGGTTTGATGTCCCGCAAGAGATGAATCATTTTACCATTGTTGCAAAGGATAAAGCGGATTCCGCTACCAACCAGGATATAAACACCTTTGGCCAAACGATTATACTCACCAGTTTTGATTCCGGTTTACAGTTCATCCCGTCTATGCCGCTGCGGATAAATGCGATCAATGGAGAAGACGCATTTACAATGTTCACAGATTCCATTCCCATAAATGTACTGCATTCACCTCTGGATAGTATTCAGCCTTTCCACGATATAAAAACAATTATTGAAGTAAAAGCAGGTTGGCAATGGTGGGTCTGGGCATTCATCATCGCAGGAGGTATTCTTTTGATCATTCTAATTCTTTTGATCATTAAACGCTATAGAAAGAAAAAACAGGATATTGATATTTTTGCCTCCAAACTCTCTCCTTATGAGGAAGCCGTAAAAGCATTAGCTGCTTTGGACGAAGAGCAACTTTTGAATAAACATGAAGACAAAGAATTTCATTTAAGATTGTCGCAAATATTTAAGCGTTATTTATCCAGGAAAATGAATGTAAATAAAATGCATTTAACAACAAATGATCTATTAATAGAAATGACCCCGCTGGATGTGCAGAAAACGTCGATAGCAAACCTGGCTAACAGTCTGCGCATGGGAAATGTCGTTAAGTTTGCTCAATTTATTCCTTCTGTCACTGAGAGTGAGAATTGTAAAATTGTTGTGAAGGAAATGATCACAGAAATAAATACTTCTATGGATAAAACGGTACCACATGATCGTTGATTATTTTCATGATATCGTGTTTGGGCAACCCTGGTTCCTGCTGCTTTTATTGGTGATTCCTTTGCTTATAATCTGGGAATTTACTAAGGGAAAAAAGCAGGTGGCCGCTATTAAAATGTCCTCTGTCAGCGGAATAAATAACACGCGTTCATTTAAAAATATTTTTGTTCACTTTCCATTTTTATTAAGACTTTTAGCCTTAACCTGTCTCGTCGTAGCCCTTGCCAGGCCGCAGTTGCAGTATAGTGAACAACAAAAGGAAGGAGAGGGAATTGATATTATTCTATGCATTGATGTCAGCGGCAGTATGACGGCACAGGATTTTTCACCAAACAGGATGGAGGCGGCAAAAGATGTCGCTCTCGATTTTATAGATCACCGTCAGTCAGACCGTATCGGAATCGTGATCTTTGCAGGAGAAAGTTTTACGCAATGTCCGCTCACTACGGATTATTTTGTGCTGAAATCGCAGGTAAAACAAATCAGGAATGGATTGCTGGAAGATGGTACCTCTATTGGTTCAGGCCTTGCTACCAGCGTGGATCGGTTGCGGGATAGTAAATCAAAAAGTAAAGTCGTGATCCTGCTGACAGATGGTGTAAATAATGGTGGCCTGATTGATCCCTCTACCGCAAAGGAAATAGCCAAGGCATTTCATGTAAAAGTGTACACTATTGGCGTAGGAACAGATGGTTTTGCACCAACACCGATTAGCACACCATTAGGTACCGTGATGCAAAATGAAAAAGTAACCATTGATGAAAAACTTTTGAAAAATATCGCTGACGAAACCGGCGGAAGATATTACCGGGCTACCGATAACCAAAGCCTGGGAAATATTTACCGTGAAATTGATCAGTTGGAAAAATCAAAAGTGGAGGTGACAATCTATCAGCGGTATGTTGAAAAGTTTTATCTGTTTGTATTCCTGGCAATGATGTTTTTGCTCATCGAAGTATTGTTGCGGTATACGATGTTCCGGAAATTTCCTTAATTGGGTGCATTTCAAAATGTCGCTGGTGTGAAACTAGTCGGACGGCGAAGTATAAGTTTTGGTTGGTGTCCACAGGTTCCAAAATAAGTCTTACTCACTTTTAAATTCAAATATAGATTCGACCCCGTTGGGGTCGGGTATTCAACGATTACTACAACTATCAACAGTTGACCCCTTTGGGGTCTGATAACCTTAGTAACGATAAGAATGATTAACTGCCCCAACGCTATTAGTTGATTAACGATTCATTTTGTAACCGAAATGTTTTGCTGGTAATTTCTTCTTATGAACTGGAGTAAACATTTTTCGACAGGAGGCTTAAAGCCATTAATTACCG
>JBBSUB010000175.1:0-9451 GCA_038235345.1 Chitinophagales bacterium | reverse complement strand
TGACTCAAAAAGTGGAATGCCACTCGCAGGAGCAACTATTGCCTTGGATAAACCGGCTGCAACGACTATTACGAATGAAGCAGGAGCATTTGAAATTTCTGCCCCATCAAGAAAAGTAACGTTGATCATTTCTTTTGTAGGCTATGACAAGCGTTCCCTGGAAGTAGGCGCTTCTGAAAGCAATGTCACCATTAATCTGACTCAATCTGCTACCAACCAATTAAGCGATGTAGTGATTGTTGGATATGGAACTCAAAAAAGAAGTGACCTCACAGGAGCCATTACCAGCATTAGTGCCGATGAATTAACGCTGGGAGGAACTGTTAGTAATGCGGCCCAATCTTTACAAGGAAAGGCTGCGGGAGTTTTAGTTACACAAAATTCCCGTGCTCCCGGAGGGAGTATTTCGATTCGTATACGAGGGTCAAATTCTATCAGTAGTACGAATGAGCCACTCTATGTTGTAGATGGCTTTCCAACAACAAATGGAGCTGACTTGAATCCAAATGATATCGAATCTATGGAAATATTAAAGGATGCATCGGCAACGGCTATTTATGGTGCGCGGGGAGCTAACGGTGTTGTAATTATCACTACTAAGAGAGGAAAGAATGGTCAAAGCCAGATTAGCTACAGCGGCTATACAGGCGTACAAAAAATTGTAAACCCGTTTGATTTACTGAATGGCAAACAATATATGATTCTGGCTAATGATCTTTATAGGGAAATAAATGGACAACAAAATCAACAGTTTGCTGTTTATACGCAATCACAACTTAATTCAACGGTAAATACTGACTGGATTAATGAAGCAACCAGATCCGGCGTAGTTCAAAGTCATAATTTACAATATCGCGGAGGCAATGATAAAACAAAAGTGCTTACAAGTCTTGGATATTTTGATCAAAACGGAATCTTAAAAAATACGAATTTCAAAAGATTTTCAGGTCGTGTAAACCTAGATCAGAAAATAAATGATTTTATTAAAACGGGCGCAAGTGTGTCAGGTCAGCGCTCCAATTCTAACATCCAGGATTATGGGGGAAATATCTTGCAATCCAATGTAATATTGGGAGTACTTGAATATGACCCAACCGTACCGGCATTCAATGATGATGGCACTTTTGGCCGTCCACCGGGCGGGAAAGGAGATAACCCTTTAGCTAATTTACTCGGCAGGCAAAATGAGTTAATAAAAGACCGCTTGAATGGAAACACCTTTATCGAAATAAATCCGATAGAAGAAATCACCGCAAGAGTAAACGGAGGAATTGAAATCGCTCATTTTTTTACAGGTAAATATTTACCGCGATCAACTTATCAGGGTGGTATTGATAACGGTGTAGCCAGTACGAACGACTATACTTCTACCAGGCAACTAATAGATGCGATTGTAAATTATAAGAAAACCTTTAATCAAAAACACGACATAAGTGTGATGGGGGGATATGCTTATGAGAAGACAATTAGTGAGAGCCGAAGTGTTGCCGTAAAAGGATTTTCTACAGACCTGTTTTCATTCAATAATCTTGGCGCTGCTTCAACCATCACAGGCGTATCATCCGGCAAATCAGAAAGTATATTAATTTCTTTCTTTGGCCGTGTAAATTATTCCTTTGATGATAAATACTTAGTAACGTTTACAATGAGGGAAGATGGATCGTCCAGGTTTGGTAGTGATCACCGCTGGGGATCATTTCCTTCCGGAGCCTTTGCCTGGAAAGTAGATAAAGAGTCTTTCTTTCATAACCAAAATCTTTTCTCAACCTTAAAATTCCGTTTAGGATACGGAAAAACCGGAAATGACCAGATAGGAAATTATGCTGCCCTGGCACTGATGTCTAACACACGTGTTACCTTTGATGGAAATACGAATACTGCCGGAACACATTTAAACCAGGGGACACCAGAAAACCCTTCTCTTAAATGGGAGACTACCTCACAATATAATACAGGTGTGGACATTGGACTTCTTAATTCACGTTTGTCCGTTACAGTAGATGCCTATTATAAGAAAACGACTGATCTTCTTATTCGCAAATCTCTTCCCTTATATTCAGGATTTAGTTCTGGTTTAAGTAATGTGGGTGCTATTGAAAACAAAGGAATTGAAGTTGAAATTAATTCCCGGAACCTGGTGAATACCTTCCGGTGGGAGACTAAATTAAATTTTGCAACCAATCGGAATAAGGTATTGGACCTTGGTAGCGGTGGAGATATTAACCTTACTTCTTCCAAACCAATGGGAAATGTATCTGAAGAGCAATTTGCTGTCATCAGAAAAGGGGAGCCATTAGGATCTTTATATGGTTATGTGTACGCAGGCGTAATTCAAACCGGAGAGACTTATGCACCGCAGCCAAATTCCGTCCCGGGAGATCCGAAATTTAAAGATATTTCCGGACCTGCCGGAAAACCGGATGGCAAAATTACCTCTGATGACAGAACAATTATAGGCACTGCAAATCCTGATTTTATTTATGGATTAACCAATACCTTCAGTTACAAAAATTTTGATTTAACCATTTTCTTGCATGGCTCTGTTGGTAATGACTTATTAAATATGACACGCATGAATTTGGAATGGAACCGAACTACGGCGGCATTAAATAGGTGGACGCCTACAAATACGAACACAGATATTCCGCGAAATGGTTTCTATTATTCTAAATATGGTGGATATATTAATTCACATTTTATTGAGAATGCTTCTTTCCTTCGAATGAAAATGATTACACTTGGTTATACCCTTAATTCGCCTAAAAGAAACATTTTTAAATCTATCCGATTGTACGGATCTGTAGAAAACCTGTTTACCATTACCGGATATTCAGGATGGGATCCTGAGGTAGATACAAAAGGATACGAATCCAATTCTACAGGCGGGCAAACAGCCAATGCAGGTGCGGGTATGGATTACAATTCTTATCCAAATATGCGCACATTTACAGTGGGTTTAAATTTGAATTTTTAGCATTTCCAAATTCCTGGTTAGTCATCGAAAAACACAAAAAAAAAGCACATGAAATACTTAATCATACTCATTATACTTTCAAGTTCTATAAGCTGTACCAAGCTGGAACCCAAGATGTATAGTGATCTTACAACAGCAAATGCTTATTCAACTGAAAGCGATATTAATGCGGCACTCACAGGCGTTTATGCAGATCTGGCACCATTTCCGGGAGATGGCTGGATGTACTATAATGGTTACCTGGTAATGACCACAGATTACACAACGGATATGGGTTTTTCCACTGCCGCCGGTGATCCTACGAAATTGAGCAATTTCACCTACGATGCAAACAACCGATACTTCAGGTACAACTGGCAATATATGTACGAAGTGATTAGCAATGCCAATGTACTATTATCAAAAATAGGTGCCATCACCATGGATGAAACCAAAAAAAATCAGATCATCGGCCAGGCCAGATTTTTACGGGCTTTAGCTTATCGTGACCTAACCGATGGATGGGGACCTGTTCCCTTGATTACAGAAGTGATCGCTCCGGAAAAAACCATTAATATGCCCTTAGCACCGGTGGCGGATGTGGAGAAAGTAATTATGGAGGATTGCAAATTCGCCATTGACAATTTACCCACGACCTGGAATGCAAATGAAGGATTATCCAGAGCTACAAAAGGCGCAGCGGCTACTTTGCTGGGACAGGTATATTTGAGAGGGCATGATTATCCTAATGCCAAAACCTATATTGATATGGTATTGGCTTTGAAAGATCAGGGAGTTTATCAGTTAAACCCTGACTTTAAAAATGTTTGGTCTGAATCTAATAAATTTGATAAAGGATTTATATTTTGTATCCTGCATGAACCTGCTTTAAATGGCGGTGAGATCACGAATCACTTTGGCCCTTCCGACAACAGAGAAGTACCGGACAGATGGCAGTATTACGCAGTGTCCCTGGAATTTTGGAGAAAATATAGTGATCTGGATCCAAGAAAAAAATTCTTTTATTACAATTATGAAGGAAATGATGCCCGGGATGGAACTACCAGTCATGGTTTCTATTACATGATGCCCGCTGCCGGACAAACTACGCCGCCAAATGATACAGTTAAATTATTGAAGAATGTAAGTACTAAAAAGTACTCTTATGAAATGGTTTCAAATTCATATTATGATGGCCGCACCATATCTGTATTCAGAATTGAGGATGTTATTTTAAATAAAGCTGAGATAGAAAATGAAATAAATGGTCCTGCTTCTGCCCTACCCTTCATCAATCAAATCAGGGCACGTGCAAAAGCACCCGTTTATGGCAGTGCGGGCTTTCCGGTACCAACTTCAAAAGAAGACATGGCTCAGAAAATATTGGATGAAAGAGGATTTGAACTTGTATTTGAGTACAAACGCCGTCCGGATTTAATCCGTTTTGGAAAATATGAAAGTACCAGCAACGCCTATATGGTTTCGAGAGGTTTAGCTCCTATTGTGAAGCCGAATATGAAGTACTTCCCTTATCCATTATTAGAAGCACAACAGAATTCAAATATGGCAGCAGAAAATCCAAATAGGTTGCCGTGATTAGGGAAAAAATCTCTTTCTATTTAAATATCAAAACAAATAAATATTTCTGACTCTTGAAGAAACTTAATTGAATCGTTGAATGAAGAAAAACAAAACCAAACTGTTTATTATTGTAGGCGTCCTCATTATTTTATTTGCATCGGCATTCGTTTTTTTTAACTACCATTCCGTTGCAATTAACAGTGTCGTTTTGAGTTCTCCTGAAAATTATGCTTTTCAGGAAAAGATTGATGTGGAAACTGATAAACCATCCTCCCTTTACGTTAGTTACTGGAAAGATGGATCTACCGAAAAGTTTAGAACAGTTAATACACTAAAAGGTGTGCAGCATTCTCTGAATTTATTATTACTTGAAACCGGCACAACGTATCATTACCAGGTAATAATTGATCAAATTATGGATGTGCCTTCCAAAATTTTCTCCTTTAAAACCAGGACCCAATCGCCCTGGCTAGTTCACAATTGGGTAAAAGATGACAACCCGCATGATGCTACCACGTTGGGTGATGGAATGATTATGTTGTGTAACGCCCGGCTACCCGGATATATAGCGATGGTAGATGGAAAAGGAACGATCAGATGGTATTGGCAGACAGATGAGATTGGTGTGCGGGCGGCAACCCTTACACCTAAAGGAACTATTTTGGCCATGCTGCGCCCACCAATGAAAGATGTGATAGATGACACTCCTGAAAAGGAAGTGGAATTATTAAAAACCATGGATAAACCCACAAGACGCGGGGCTATGGGATTTGCTGGAGGAACTGCCATAGCAGAAATTGATCTGAATGGAAAGCAACTCTGGCGTATCAATATGGATACATTAGCCGGTGGTAAATATCCTATTATTCACCATGATGTACGGATGGATAAAGATGGCCATATTGTTACCCTCACCAGAACTTCAAAGATTTATGACATGACTAAAATAGGTGGAAAAGGAATAGATACTTTGGGAGGAGACGGCATATTAGTGATGGATACAACCGGCAAAATAATTTGGGAATGGAATATTTGGGATGTTTGGGATATCAGTAAGGATCCTTTCATTAAAGAGTTTGCTTATGACAGATTTCACATTAATTCTTTAAATTTTGATACGGACGGAAATTACCTTGTTTCGGTCGCAATTGAGGATCAGATATGGAAAGTAAATGCAACCACCGGTGCCATCATGTGGAAACTAGGAAAAAACGGAGATTTCAAAATGGACTCAACAAATTATTTTTCTTTCCAGCATTCCGTGCATATGAACCGGAAAGGGGATTTAATGGTTTTTGACAATTCCCTATGGAAGAAAGAATCAGGTGGCGTTTCCTTTCACCTGGATACGCTTAATATGATTGCGACAACCGAAATAAAAGCTATTCTTCCAAAACAAAAGTATACTTCCCGCATGGGTAGCGCATATCTTTTGCCCAATGATTATTTATTGCAGACCAGCTCAAAAACAGGTTCAGTAATGGTTACAGATCAAACCGGAAAGATATTATGGGAACTCAATTGCTATTTCGTTCCTTATCGAACAGAATATGTGCCGTCGGAAATATGGAAAAAGTATTTCATTAAAGAATAATTATCTTTCTAAAATCTTTTATCACTTACGTAATAAATAAATGGATGTCAAGGAATTTTACGATACTTTTTTTTATAGGAATTATATTGTTGTCCAGCCATTTCATTTCATGCACTTCCGGGGATAAAAACAATTCAAATTCCATAGCTAAAGAGACCAAAAATTCAGATCAACTATTCAGATTAGATACAACCAAAATCCCCGGAGGAAAATATGGAGAAGCTGTAAGGTATGGATTGGATTTAATGAACAGAACTGCTTATTGGATCGGACCCGAAGGAATTAGCGGACAATTTCTTGGAAACAAAATGAATTGTTCCAACTGCCACCAACAAGCAGGCACCAAGCCTTTTTCCTTTAACCTGGTACACGCATTTCAAAACTATCCACAATATAGGGCGAGAGAAGGAAAGGTTTTATCTCTTGCAGAGAGAGTTAATAATTGCATCATGCATCCACATATTGGAAGGCCCTTACCTCTTGATAGTAAAGAAATGATTGCCTTCCTCTCCTATTTTAAATGGCTGAATGATTCTTCAAATATTCCAGGAAATACTCCGGGCCTCAAGAATGTTTCTCTTGAATTTCCGAAAGAAGCCGCTTCCTCCAAAAAGGGAGAAAAATTATACCAGGCGAATTGTAGTCGTTGCCATGGCGCAAACGGCGAAGGTATCTTTCAGGCCAATGATGAAACCTATATCTACCCACCACTATGGGGACCAAAAGCCTATCAGCCGGGTAGTAGTATGCACCGGGTAATTAAACTTGCCCAATGGTTATATACCAACATGCCTTATCAAATGGCTTCGCATGAAAAGCCCTTCCTGAGTTCGACGGAAGCTTTTGATTTGGCGGCATTTATTAATGATGACAGTATTCATTTTCGGCCGAAAGTTTCTGATTTTGAATATCCTCATTTTGAAGAAAAGGCGATTGATTACGATCGCGGTCCTTTCAAAGATACTTTTAGTGAATTTCAACATAAATACGGGCCTTTTCAACCTATGTTGGATTATTGGAAAAGTAACGGGCAGAGGGCAACTTATTGAATGTTGAAAAAGCAGAATCAGGATTATTAGAAAAAAATATGAAGAAATGGAATTCGAAATTATTCTTAGAGAAATTTGTTTGGGATAATTCCGCAGTTGGGTTCCAATCCACCTGTTGTGTCGCCAAACTGCCACCATATATATACCTGGATGCGAAGATTTTCGTAGAAAAATATTTTATTCATTGTGTACTTAAAATAAATATGCATGCAAAAATTATCACTCATCTTTTTCATGGTCATAACCCTGAATGCTTTTTCTCAAAAAGCCACCATTACGGAGTACAATCAATCCATTAAAACCTATCCTTTTTCCGATCCGGATCCCGTTCCTTCCTTTAAATTAATTTATCCGTATTTCCGGTTTGATGGCTTTACGGACAAGGCTATTCAAAAAGATTGGAAAGTCGTTAAATTAGAAAATGATTTTATTGAGTTAACCATCCTTCCGGAGATAGGTGGTAAAATTTGGTCTGCTATAGAGAAGTCTACAGGCAAACCATTTATTTATGAAAATCATGTGGTCAAATTCAGGGATATAGCTATGCGCGGACCCTGGACCAGCGGAGGTATTGAAGCAAATTATGGGATTATTGGTCATACGCCCAACTGTGCTACGCCGGTAGATTATCTGACCCGGAAAAAAGAAGATGGAAGTGTGAGTTGTTTTATTGGAGTGATGGACTTACTAACGCAAACTCATTGGACAATTGAAATAAATCTGCCAAAGGATAAAGCGTATTTCACCACAAAATCATTTTGGTACAATCCGACCGGCTTGGAACAGCCGTATTATTCCTGGATGAATGCAGGATTTAAAACTACCGGAAATCTGCAATATATTTATCCCGGAAACCGCTACCTCGGTCATGATGGAGAATACAACGACTGGCCTGTAAATGCTGAAAATGGCAAAGATCTTTCCTATTATAAGAATAACAATTTTGGAAGTTATAAATCCTACCACGTTTTCGGAAGGTACACTGGCTTTTTTGGGGGCTATTGGCATGACGAGGATTATGGTGTAGCCAGGTATTCTGACAGAGATGATAAAGCCGGAAAAAAAATATGGATATGGGGGTTATCCGACCAGGGAATGATTTGGAAGGATTTGCTGACGGATTCAGACGGACAGTACACAGAAATGCAATCCGGAAGATTATTTAACCAAACCGCTGACAAGAGTACGTTTACGCCCTTCAAACACAAAGGTTTCTTTCCACAAGCTACAGATGTGTGGACAGAATACTGGTATCCCGTTTTAAAGACAAAAGGTTTTGTACAGGCAAATGAATATGGTGCTTTGAATGTAAAAGCGGAAAATGGATGGGTGAAGATGTTCTTTAATCCTGTTCAAACTATTGCGGACACTTTGGTGGTACTAAAAGATAATATAGAAGTCTATCGAAAACTGTTAAGTCTCCGACCCTTAATAACTTTTGTAGATTCATTATCAGGAGATTTAACCAAATCAAAATGGACATTCAGCCTTGGTAAAAATAAGCTGGTTTATCAAACAGATACAAGTCTTTATCAATTAAATCGCCCTGTAAAACCTGCCTCTGATTTTGACTGGGAAAGCAGCTATGGCCAATATTTATTAGGAACAGAATTAATGCATGAGAGAAAATATGGGGAGGCCCAAACTAAATTAGAAGCATCCTTAAAAAAAGATGCCTGGTTTTTACCTTCCCTGGTAAAAATGTCGGAGATATTTTACCGGAATATGCAGTTTGATGAAGGATTGCAAATGGCGAAAAAAGCGTTACAAGTAAACACCAATGACGGTGGCGCAAACTATTTTTATGGATTGTGTAATAGCAAAACAGGGAATATATTTGATGCAAAGGATGGATTTGAAATAGCTACTTTGTCATCAGAATATAAAAGCGCCGCCTATTTTGAATTAAGCAGATTATACCTACAGGAAAAGAACTGGAGAAAAGCCATAGAATATAGTAACAAGTCTACTGATTTTAACCGCTACAATATTATGGCCTTGCAAACAAAAGCAATAGCATTCCGAAAATCAAACGATTTGAAAGAGGCAAAAAGCACTATAGATATGATTCAAACCTTTGATCCGCTCAATCATTTTACGCGTTTTGAAACGTATCTTATGAATCCTTCCCAAACCAATCTATCAGCCTTTACTTCTTCCATTCAAAATGAACTTCCGCGGGAAACATATATGCAAATGGCCATTGATTATTTTAATAATGGTTGCCTGGATGAAGCAGAAAAAGTATTGCAGCTTTCAAGCGGTCCTATGGCT
>JBBSUB010000174.1:0-9480 GCA_038235345.1 Chitinophagales bacterium | reverse complement strand
TTACTTCATCTCCCTTTTTACTTTGCGTACAAAGGCTTCAGTGACATTTGCAAAATTGGCAATTTCTGCTATGGAGAATTTATCAGCAGAAAGTAAATTTCTAACTACTTCTGATTTTCCTTTCTCCATACCTTTCTCCATACCTTTTTTCCTACCTTCTTCTCTGACTTCTTTTCGATCGGATTCTATTGTTTTTTTTATGACATATTCGTCCCAGATTTCTTTAAGGTCTTTTTCATAACTCATATATTCCTCCTTTGTTAATTTAGATACCGCAGCTATATTAAACAGCTTTGAAAATATCTTTGTTTTTAAAATTGCCGGGATTTTCTCCATTCCGCTCATGTTTTTTAATACAAACATCCATTTATCAACACCGGTTTTTAGTTCGTTTTCTGTCTTTGTAAATTTAGGTACTTCTATGAAAATACAGGCTAATTTACTGTAAAAATCTTTTCCGGTTCGCTCATTTGCAAGGTGCACCCAATGCAGAAATTCATCTTTTCCGGAATCATCCAGAGCAAAATCCATCAAACCTATAAAATAAACTTCTTTGAGTGAATAATCCCAGCTTCCGCCCTGCGGAGTCTGGTCATGGATTAATCCTGAAGTATAATACACTGCCCTGTCCTTGAAGAATTTTTGTTTGATGCGTTGTATCTCAATAATAAAAAGTTCCCCATCCTGACCTGTACAGGTGAGATCAAAAACCATTGTCCGGCTATTTGATCTTGGTCCCAGGCGCTCGTTCTTATTATAGGTAAGATCTGTGATTACCTTTCTTCCTTTGAAAAGTTCATTTAGAAAATCAACCAATAATTCTTTGCTTGGTTAACGGCCAAATAAAAACTTAAAACCAAAATCTCTCAATGGATCTATGTAAGTTCCTATCGTTGGTTTCGATACCTTTTGCTTTTATTTATCCATAATAAAGAAATGGTGTTTTTCAAATATAGGAAATACTTTCAAGGTGTTTAACTATAATAAATCGCTATAGTATATGCAACTAAATAATTCAATTTTTTCAATCATCCAGTTTTGAAATTTATCATTTAAGCATATAAACTGTCTGAGAGAGGATTATTTTAGACAAAACATTCCTTTTTTAAAGGGATTTTATATGATATTCAATTTCCTTATAATGGTGATAGAGCAAATCATCAAAAGGACTACATTTGCAAAAAAATACAATAAAAATTCAGGAGGATAGCAATGAAAATTATGAAATTTGGTGGAACCAGTGTGGGAAAGCCTGAGAGAATGATTCAGATTAAAAATCTTATTACAGAAGATAATGAGCGTAAAATAATTGTGTTAAGTGCCTTAAGCGGTACAACGAATTCTCTTACTGAAATAAGTAAATTGCTGGCAATTGGAGACAGGAATGAGGCTAAGGTACATATTGATGCTCTTGAAAAACATTATCAAAATTTCATCCTTGAACTTCTAAAAGAAAAGGATACTTATGAAAAGGCGAACCAGGTGTTGATTGAGCATTTCGAGTTTCTGAATATTATCCTGCGTATTTCTTATAGCGAAGCATTGAATAAGGATATCCTTGCCCAGGGAGAATTATTAAGTACAAAATTATTCAGCATATTTCTGGAAGAACAAAAAATTGATCATGTTTGGTTGCCGGCACTTGATTTTATGACGATTGATGTTTCCGGGGAACCACAGGTCGGAAGTATCAAAGTCAAATTATCTCAATTATTGCAAACACATAAAGGAGTACAAATATTTGTCACCCAGGGATTTATTTGCAGAAATGCAAAAGGAGAAGTAGATAATTTAAAGCGGGGTGGCAGTGATTATAGTGCTTCACTCATTGCAGCAGCAACAGGGGCCTCCGTTTGCGAGATATGGACAGATATAGATGGCATGCACAATAATGATCCACGCATCGTTGAAAATACAAAACCTATTCGTCATCTTAGTTTTAATGAGGCTGCTGAATTAGCTTATTTTGGTGCTAAAATTTTACATCCGGCAAGTATCTGGCCAGCCCAGTATTTTAATTTTCCTGTACGGTTGCGGGATACCCTCAATCCCGGGGAAGCCGGAACATTGATTGAAAGAGAAGTGGATACAGAAGGTGCCAAAGCGATTGCTGCAAAAGATAATATTACTGCTATAAAAATTAAAAGCACACGCATGTTGCTGGCCTATGGTTTTTTAAAGAAAATATTTGAAGTTTTCGAAAAATACCACACATCTATAGATATGGTCACTACTTCTGAAGTAGCCGTTTCTCTTACCATAGATGATGATACATTCCTGCGGGAAATTATTAAAGAATTGGAAATGTATGGCAGAATAATGGTGGATACAGAACAAACGATTGTTTCTATCGTTGGTAATAAAATAGCTGGTTCTCCAAACGTATTGTCCACTATATTTAAAAGTATCGATACCATTCCTGTGCGTATGGTTAGCTTTGGAGGAAGTCAGCATAACATCAGTATTTTAGTGGCTCATGAACACAAAATTGCCACGCTTCGTTTACTGAATAAGGGTTTATTTGAATAGGAATTCCAACAAGATTTAAAGAGGGCACTTTTTGTATACTGATTTATTATTCCCGGGTGGTTGATTGAATTAACTGATCTTATCGGAATCTTTCGGCAGGTAATGAAATTCCTTTTTGAATGCATTGGAGAAATTGCTTAGATTTTGGTATCCGATCATATCTCCAACCTCCGATACAGTGTGCTCGCCGGAATTCAGTAATTCCTTTGCTTTATGCATCCTGTTTTTTTGGTAGTATTCATACATTCCTACACCAAATGCTTTTTTGAATATTTTTTTCAATTTGGTTGGACTCATGAACGCCATGCGCGCAAGTTTTTCTATTCTGGGAAATTCTTGATCATAATTCTCTAAAAGATACGATTCAATTCTTAAGATGTTTTGTGCATCCTTATCAGAGGAGGGAAAAGTATCTCCGGAGAATCCGTAATGGAGTATATTTTCTAAAAAACCTTCCAAAAGTCGAAGAATACGATTGTTTATATATAATTCCGGCATGCTGGAAGGAATGTCGTTCGCAAAGATTTCATTCAATAATTTCTGAGATTTTGGATTTAAAAAGGATTGAAATACATTTCTCTCTTTAAATAGACTGTAGTTTGCTGTGGCAGGCTGAGCTATTTTTTCTTTTAACCAATCTTCTGTGATTTGTAGGGTAAGACCCTGTACATTCGTTCCTTTACTTACAAAAAGATCCTGAATGGAATGGCTGTTTGTCATTAACAACGAGCTATATTTTTCGTCAGTAGAATCTACGATCAGTTGATCATTAATTTTTAATTGTAATTGTTTGCAGCAGGAATATTGATAAAAATATATGATGAGATAGAATTTTTCTGCCGGCTCACTTTTGAAATTGAAGTCAGTATTTAATTTGTAATTAACCATCCGGTAAGTGAGTCCGTTTTCTATTTCGATGACCTTTGCAAATCCACTGGCAAAATTTTCGGGAAGATTTATAACTTCCTCTGCAGAATCAGTTTCTGTATTTAAATGAGCCGAAAAATCCAATAACCAATTTTGAAGATCTGGTTTTACAGACACAAAATTAGTAGTTGTTGTTTTCTTTATGATCTTGGATGTACTCATTCAATCGTTGTTAAAATAAAGACAGATTTGGCTTTTATAGACCGTTATACACAGCAGAACTTTTGCAAGTTAATTATTTAATATCCTGATTTTAAAAACTATTTTTTAATATGAAGGTATGCTAATATTTCAGTAAATACTAATATCACTTTGGACATGACTTCAAATAAATAAGGGTATTAACAGTACTTCGGAAATTGCTTGTGATCTGGTGGATTTATTTTTATCTTCTTTAAAATATAAAATGTGGCCGGGATCACCGGCCACATTTTTTTTAGAAGTTCAATCGTAATTATTCTTATATAATCAACATCGCATCACCATAGCTAAAGAAACGATATTTATCTTTAATCGCTTTTTTATATGCTTCCATCATTAGATCATAACCTGCAAAAGAACAAGCCATAATTAATAAGCTGGTTTTTGGTAGGTGGAAATTAGTGATTAATGAATCTGCAATATTAAATGTGTACGGAGGATGTATAAAATGATTTGTCCATCCTTCCGAAGGCTTAAGTAATTTTTGAGCTGTAAAAGAAGTCTCCATTGCACGCATTGTAGTTGTACCTACAGAACATATTCTATGTCCTGTTTCTTTTGCCAGGTTTACAATTTTGCAGGCTTCTTCCTCAATTTTATAATATTCTGCATCCATTTTATGTTTGCTCAGATCTTCTACTTCAATAGGTCGGAAAGTGCCAAGACCTGTATGCAAGGTTACTTCTGCAAAACGGATACCCTGAATTTCCAGGCGTTTGATCAGTTCAGGGCTAAAGTGCATACCTGCGGTAGGCGCTGCTACGGCACCTTCGTGCTTTGCATAGACTGTTTGGTACCTTTCTTTATCATCTTCATCAGGCTTGCGCTTAATGTATTTAGGTAAAGGCGTTTCTCCCATAAGGTTCAGAATTTTTCTGAATTCATCTTCCGGTCCATCCCACAAGAAACGTATGGTACGTCCGCGACTGGTGGTATTATCAATCACCTCTGCTACCAATTCTTCATTTTCTCCAAAAAATAATTTGTTACCAACCCTGATCTTACGGGCCGGATCTACAATGACATCCCAAAGGCGATTCTGTTTATGAAGTTCTCTTAAAAGAAATACTTCAATTTTAGCCCCGGTTTTTTCTTTGCTACCGTACATGCGGGCTGGAAAAACTTTGGTGTTGTTTACAACAAATACATCTTTGTCGTCGAAATAATCAAGAACGTCCCTGAAATGTTTGTTCTCAATTTTACCAGTGGCTCTTTCAATAACCATTAGTCTGGAGTCTTCACGTCTTTTTGTCGGATTTTGGGCAATAAGATTGAGTGGAAGGTCAAATTTAAATTGACTTAATTTCATGTGCAATTATGGGGTTTAAAGGTTAATTGTCACATGCCATTTACTGTTTTCACAGAGATATGTACCCGGATTGGGCCACTTATCATGTTACGGCATGATTTTTTTAAGGCTGCGAAGGTAGTATTTTATTTGGTAAAGTTAATTAAAAGTTTTAAAGAGATTTTTTCAATTGGGTTTGTTATAGGACCCTAAATTAATTTATTTCTTGAAATTCATAATTTAAATCTCCTTTTTGCATTAAACAAAATCAAATAGGTCAGAATAGAGTTACCTGTTATTCGTTTGACCTGAAGATAATTTTTAAGCGTGAGTGGGCAAATAGTTAAATTTTATCAAACAACCATCAGTACTCATTCAAAAAAAAAATTAAAAAATAACCATCAATAGTAGGATGAGTGGCAAATGATTTTACGTAGATGAAAATTAAAAAGACTTTTAAACGGGCGGGTTCTACTGAATAAGGCACAGGAACTTATGCCTGTATCCTTCCTGTTTTGGGGATAGATGCGATGAGTTGTTGCGTGTATTCTTTTTTTGGATGATAGAATATTTCATTCGCCGTGCCTTCTTCTTCAATCCTGCCTTTATGCATCACCATTATCCTGTCACTAATGTAATGCACCACTCCCAGGTCATGTGAAATAAAGATGGAGGTAAATCCAAGCTCTTCTTTTAAATCATTCAAAAGATTTAAAACCTGCGCTTGTACACTCACGTCCAGGGCCGAAACGCTCTCATCGCAAATAATAAAATCGGGATTCAGGCTTAGTGCCCTGGCAATACAAATACGTTGCCTTTGGCCGCCACTAAATTCATGTGGATACCGGTTAAAAAATTCCGGCTTTAGATCAACTTTCTCCAAAAGGTCCACGATCTTTTCTTTTCGTTGCTTCTCGGTGGGAAGGATCTGATGCACTTTCATCGGTTCATTGATTGCCTGCCCGATCGTAAGACGTGGATTTAATGATCCATAGGGATCCTGGAAAATGATTTGTATTTCTTTCCTCATTTTCCTTAATTCCTCATCCGGTATATGAGCAATATTTTTGTTGTTGAAATAAATATTGCCTGAAGTAGGTTCTATAAGGCGGATGATAGACCGGCCTAAAGTGGTTTTACCACAACCGCTTTCGCCCACCAGTCCAACAGTTTCTCCTTTTTGCACGGTAAAACTTACATCGTTTACCGCTTTAAATTCTAAAATGGTTTTTCCAAAAAAATTCTTTTTTATAGGGAAAAATACTTTCAGATTTTCCACTTTGAGAAGGGGAGAGGATGAGTGGTCTATTTTTGAGTCAGGTAATTGTTGGCTTTCTTTTTTAAGTAAGGTTTCCTTAAAGGAAATATTATCCGATGAAATTTTTCCGGATAAAAAATCATCGATTACCGGTAATCTTTTTCCTTTGGAATCCGGTGCAGGCCGGCAACTCAAAAGCGCTTTAGTGTAGGGATGCTGAGGCCGTAAGAAAATATCTTTAATATTGCCGGTTTCAACCACATCACCGCGATACATAACGATCACCTTATCGGCAATTTCTGCTACAAGTCCCAGGTCGTGCGTAATATAGATGACACTCATATTATGACTAACCTGCAGGTCCTTTATTAATTTCAGAATCGTTTTTTGAACGGTTACATCCAGGGCAGTTGTGGGTTCGTCGGCTATCAACAAAGAAGGTTCACAACTCATAGCCATTGCAATCATAACGCGCTGTTTTTGTCCGCCACTAATTTGATGAGGATATCGCTTGAGCATCCCTTCAGGGTCAGGAAGCTGAACTTGTTCAAAAAGTTTGATGCATTTTAATTCTCCTTCTTTATGGGTTATATTTTGGTGAATCCTGATCGCTTCTATTACCTGGCTTCCACAGGTTTTTACCGGATTTAAGGAAGTCATCGGCTCCTGGAAAATCATGGCAATTTTATTTCCCCGAATCTCCCTTATTTTATATTCAGGAAGTTTGAGCAGGTCAATCGGCTGTTGGCCTTTTTCAGAAAAGAGGATTTCACCGGAGGTGAACTGAGCCGGCGGCGACGGAAGCAATTGTAAAATAGATAAAGAGCACACAGTCTTACCAGAGCCGGATTCGCCTACTATCGCGACTGTCTCGCCACGATTTATTTCAAAAGTAATATTTTTTAGGGCGGAAGTATTGCCTGATTCCGTAATAAAATCAATGCTTAGATTATTTATTTGAAGTAGGGGCGTCAATTAATTATTTCATTATTAAATTAATAAATGATTGAGTTCAAAACGTACTCAAGAGCTTTTCTTTATAAGTTTTTTTGATTCTTCGTTTCTAAAATTTTAGATGTCTGACTGTAAGGCCATCATTAATTAATTGTTTTAAAGATTCAATCCCGATCTTTAAATGCATTTCTACAAATTGGGCTGTTACGCTTGCATCACTTTCAATTGTTTTTACACCTTCCGGCACCATTGGTGAATCGCTCACAAGAAGTAAAGCGCCTGTAGGAATTTTATTATAAAATCCAACAGTGAAAATCGTCGCAGTTTCCATATCTACGGCATACGCCCTGATTTTTCTAAGATAGGATTTAAACGTTTCATCATGTTCCCACACTCTTCTGTTGGTGGTGTAAACGGTTCCTGTCCAGTAATCAAAAGCAAAATCCCGGATGGTCGTTGAAATAGCCTTCTGTAGAGCAAATGCGGGCAAGGCAGGAACTTCCGGTGGAAAATAATCATTGGATGTACCTTCCCCTCTTAAGGCTGCAATTGGAAGGATAAGGTCTCCAATCTTATTTCTTTTTTTCAATCCGCCACATTTCCCCAGAAATAAAACTGCTTTCGGTTCAATAGCACTCAAGAGATCCATAATTGTTGCAGCTCCGGGGCTTCCCATTCCAAAATTGATAATGGTAATATCTCCTGCGGTGGCGCAGGGCATTGTTTTATTTTCCCCGACCACTTTCACTCCATGTATTTCGGCAAACATTTTTACATAATTTCCGAAATTGGTGAGGAGAATATATTTTCCAAAATTTTCCAAACTTTCACCTGTATATCTTGGAAGCCAGTTGTTTACTATGTCTTTTTTCGTCTTCATATGCTATATCCTGATTTATTTTTGCTATGGATAAAAATACGATATTAGATTTTATTAAATTTTTTATTGTAAAATGAGGGTAAAATAAATGCTGTAAATCCATTGAATGCAGATATTTTTGATTCAATACCGGATCTGTCACGGAGTTTTTAAAGCCCGTATACTTTGTATAAATAATTGTAGTGTTTTAAATATATTTTTTTGAATGATAAAGATCAATTTTCCAAAAGATAAGATAAAGATAAAACAACAGGTAGGCGTAAATGAAGTCTTTGATCCTATCAGAAAGAAGTGGTTCTTACTGACACCGGAGGAATGGGTTCGTCAGAATTTCCTGCAATATCTTCTTCAAAATAATTATCCCTCTTCATTAATTGCCATTGAAAAAGAAATCAGACTTGGGGAGTTAAAAAAACGATGCGACATCGTTGTCTATGACCGCAATATGGATCCGTGGATGATCATTGAATGCAAAGAAATGACTATCAATCTTTCTGAAAAGACGATTGAACAAATATTGAGATACCATATTACATTACCTGCCAGTTTCCTGATTATTACCAACGGAAGCTTCACGTATGGATTTGAAAAGAAAATGGATCAGTTTTTTGAAATGAATAAACTTCCTGATTATGCACTTTGATAAAAATAAAATAATGATTAACGACCAGGCATAACTACTATATAACTCCCAATTTTAAACACGAATTTTAGGCACTAATTACACGAATTTTTCAAACTACGAACTCCATCCACTGTTTAATAAATAGTTATTTTTCTCAAAACACAGGCGGCGGCTTGTCGGGATACTCTAAAGATAAATTGAAAAATCTCTTTAAATGAGTATCTCACCTACGCGTGATTACGGATTTTGGGTTGTTTTATCCCGTGCAAGTTCCGCTTCATCCGGGGCACCTTTTAAATCCCTGTCGATAACATATAACATTTCATCGGAAGCTTTTGGCTCACCGGAGATTTTTAATTTATCCAGCATTCCCATGATTAATGTTTCTTCTTCATTTTGTTCTTTTACAAACCATTGCAGAAAATTCCAGGTAATCCAATCTTCTTCCTGTAAACTCATCTTTACAATTTTATAGATTTGGGTGGTGTTATCTACTTCCTGGGCAAATGCTTTTTCAAAAGCGTTGTATATACTTGTAGGATTTGGTCCGGGTTCGGGTATTGGTTGAATGGTTACTTTGGCGCCTCTTTCAAGAACATATTCCAGGAATTTCATCATGTGGTTCCTTTCTTCATTGGCATGCCTGAATAAAAAGTTACTGATGCCATCATATCCTTTGGCTTTAGGTACTATCATTAAAACCAAATATTTTTTGAAGTTTTTAATTCTTCTTAACTTCGCTTTTGCAGAGAGAAGGCAAACTGCGATTGTTCGACAGTATGTCTATCTTGTGTAGCGTCAGCAAGTTCTGGCGCTAT
>JBBSUB010000173.1:0-9531 GCA_038235345.1 Chitinophagales bacterium | reverse complement strand
GCAGATAAAAAGCATGTATCCCGATATTCGAATGGGTGGTCCCGGCTTTGCTTCCCTCTCATTTGAAGAGGATGATAGGACTACTTTTACAGAATCGAAATGGACCAGTCTTTTTTTGAATTATTTAAAAATGCATAACAGCATTGACCTGTTTAACTTTTTTTCTTTTGAATGGTATCCTTTCGATGATATATGTGCGCCATCCTCACCGCAATTGGCTACGGCACCGGGACTGCTTTCCATAGCATTGAAAAATTTTCAAAATAATATTTTACCTGAAAACACTCCATTGTATCTCACTGAATATGGTTATTCTGCATTCGAAGGAAAGACAGAGGTACAGATTGAAGGCGGATTGATGTATGCGGACATCCTGGGGAAATTTTTAGAATTGGGTGGAAGTAAAAGTTTTCTTTACGGCTATGAACCGGCTTTTCTCCAGGGAAATAATTGCGGATACGGTAATAACATGTTATTTGGTTTAGGATCAGATGGAAAAATATCGTTTAAGACAGCAGCTTTTTATTCTATGCAAATGATCACGCAGCATTGGGCACAACCTGCTGATTCATTGTTAGAAATATATCCTTCCATCGGAACAATTAAAAATTCCGCAAGGGAACCTCTTGTCGTTTGCTATGCTCTTCGAAGTCCTGACAACAGTTGGTCTGTCATGCTTATCAATAAAGATCCGCACAAAACATGGGAGGTAAATATTGATGTACGTAATACAATTTCAAAAGAAAAAATTACCTGGCTTCCGGAACATTTAATTCAATATTCAAAAGAGCAATATCATTGGATAAATGCCGGAATAAATAGTCATCCATCAAAAAGCCTTCCGCCGGTAACAAAGAAAATAAATGGAGCATCAAATATTTCGTTGCCGCCATATTCTTTAACGGTGATTCATTGAAAGTGACATGTTATGGTCATTGAGTTTTTATATTACACGAATATTAGGCACCAATTACGCGAATTTATTAAAGCCTAAGAACTGCTTCTTTCCGTAATAAAAAATTGAAGTTGAAATCAATTTATCAAGTTAAAAAAGGTGTTGAAATTTGCGATGAGATAAGGGGAAATAATGTATTTAAAATTCAGTTCTTTACCTTCAATCGAAATATTCCATTTTAAAGCGACCATCGAAAATCCTGGAACCATCATGCGTATAAAATTGCTCCTTCAATTCATTCTTGCTCTTTCAATCTTTTCAATATTTCAAAGAGATGTTTCAGCTCAAATAGCAAAGAGAGAAATTCCCGTTCCAAACAAAGCGCAGCTTGCATGGCAACAAGCTGCATACGGCGTGATTTTTCATTATGATTTGCACGTGTTTGATTCATCGAAATATGCACAAACACATAATAGAATTACTCCTATCCCTGATTATAATATTTTTAATCCACAAGAATTAAATGTAGAACAATGGGTCATTACGGCAAAAGAGAGCGGCGCTAAATTCGCTTTGTTAACGGCCACACATGAAACTGGTTTTGCTTTATATCAATCCGACGTAAATCCGTATTCCATGAAGGCATTGAAATGGAAAGAGGGCAAGGGCGACATTGTGAAGGATTTTGTGGATGCTTGCCGGAAACATGATATTAAACCAGGCATCTACCTGGGCATCCGGTGGAATTCTTTTTTAGGCGTCCATAATTTTGTGGTAGATGGAGAAGGTGAAATGCAAAAAGCAAGACAGAAATATTATAATGCCATGGTGGAAGGGATGGTAACGGAGATATGCACACGATATGGTCCATTATTTGAAATTTGGTTTGATGGCGGTGCGGATGATCCTGCCAACGGCGCGCCGGATGTATTGCCTATTGTAAAGAAATACCAACCTGATTGTTTGTTTTATCATAACAATCAATTAGCGGAAGCAAGGTGGGGAGGTTCAGAAAGCGGTAAAGTAGGCTATCCGTGCTGGTCTACCTTTCCCTTTCCATTTACAGGATCGGGGGAAAGCGCTCCCAAAGAAATTTCAAAGAATCATTTCTATTTATTAAAACATGGCGATTCCACTGGTCAATATTTCGTGCCGGCAATGGCAGATGCACCTTTGAGAGGAAGTGGAGGACGGCATGAATGGTTTTGGGAACCCGGAGATGAAAAATATATTGAGCCATTGAATAGTTTGGTAGAAATGTATTACCAATCTGTTGGCCGGAATGCTACTTTAATTCTGGGATTAACGCCTGATAACAGGGGGTTAATGCCTGCAGTAGACGTAAGGCGATTGAAGGAATTTGGAAACGAAATAAAAAAACGATTTGACAAACCTCTGGGATCGACTTCTGGAAAGGGCGGCAGGTATGAAATTTCTTTTAAAAAGCCTGTGAATGTAAACCAGGTCGTGATCAGTGAAAATTTGGCTTTAGGACACAGGGTAAAAAATTTTAGAATACGAGCGATGGTAAACAAAAAATGGAAAACAATCGTCACAGGATCAGCAATTGGAAATAAGTTTATTTCCTTATTAAGGGAACCTGTTTTATCTGATCGTTTTCAATTAATAATTGATGATTTTTTTGAAGAACCGGAGATATTGAAGTTTGCGGTGTATGATATTGCTCTTGAGGCGGCATAAAAATGACTGACGGTTTTTTAAGGTGTAGTAAATAAAAGATATTTTTTTGTGTACAATGTTATTAATCCCAAACAACAATTCTTGTTTTTTGATTGCATTGATTATCCGCTAAAATAAAGAACGAAAACGCAGTTTTCGGTTCGTGCAATCCGTGCTTAAAATTCGTGTTTAAATAGATTAGTATCATTTCATCATCCTGACTGAACAGCTACATCTTTTACACTCCCTGTTCTATTTAGTGCGCCCCATCCCTGCAGTTCACCTTTGATTGCTTTATTGATTGATTTAAGCAGAATATAATACATCATTTGCCGGTAGATTAACCGTTGGGGAAGCATCCAGATGAGCTTTAAATGATTTTCTTTTTCATACGCGAAAGCAAGTGCTGCTCCTGCAACATCTATTAAAGTAAAAATGCAATAATAAAGAATAATGTGAGGCAAACTGGATACGACGATTCCTAACGATGCCGCTAATAAACTCACAACCAGGATAATATCAGCCAGTGGTGCTAATACAGGCAACAAGATTTGAAATATGAGAATATTCGGCATGGCGATCATTCCGAAATTCTTATATTTTTTATTAAAAATAGTATCGCGATGTTTCCAAAAGCATTGCATAATTCCAAAACTCCACCTGAATCTTTGCTTCATGAATTCCCTGAATGTTTCAGGAGCTTCCGTATAAGAAAGAGCTGTCGTACAATTTCTGATGATATAGCCATTCCGGAGCAGACGCATGGTAAGGTCGCAATCTTCAGCAAGCGTATCCGTCGTAAATCCTCCTGCAATTAGGATGGCATCTTTCCGGAACGCACCTATAGCACCAGGTACTACGGTTATGCAATTTAAAAGATCAAATGCACGCCTGTCAAAGTTTTGAGAGGTAATATACTCAATGCTTTGCCACCGCGTAATCATGTTAACTTCATTTCCCACTTTTACGTTTCCTGCCACAGCGCCCACACTATCATCCGTAAATTTTTTCATCAGAAAGCTTACTGCGTCTGTTTTTAATTGTGTATCGGCATCTATACAAACAACATAATCTGCTGTACATTTTTCAATTCCGAAATTGAGCGCGGAAGCTTTACCTCCGTTTAATTTTGTAAAAACATGTACTTTGGGATTATCATTAAAAGCTTCTTTTACATGTGAATAAGTCATGTCTTTACTTCCATCATCCACAAAAATTATTTCTATGTCGGGGTAATCCTGTGCCAATAAGCTATTCACCGTTCGGATAGAATTAACTTCTTCATTGTATGCCGGAACGATAATACTGACCAAAGGGTAGTTGCCATTATCTTTAAGGAGGAAGACCGGAATTATATTTGTTGCCGGATTTTCTTCTTTTCGCTTTTGAATACTTGCCAGCACCGCCATCAATATCATTCTTCCAACGGATAATACGATGCCGATAATAAATAGAGTGAATAAAATTTCTCCACTCCAAAAAATTAATTCAGCGAAGAAGAAATTGAATTTCCTGGTCCACCTGTCGTGAGCAGTAGTAACCCGCGGCATCACTTCATCTCTGGTTTTACCCATTAGATCAGAAACGGAAGAGAACACGTAGCCTTTTTTCTTGAAATAATCAATAATCTGCGGAAGCGCATCTACGGTAGCCTGGCGTGTTTCCCCACCAGCATCATGCAATAAAATGATACTTGCATTGGTCGATTCTACCTGCCGGATCACTCTTTGTAAAATACTGTCTGCAGAAACCCCCACCGCCCAATCATTCGGGTCTATACTTTCATTTATAGTCAGGTAATTTTCCAGCCTGCTTCTTTGTATGGGAGCTAGCTCTTCATTCGTTTGAGGCTCAGAGTCCGCATTATAGGGTGCCCGGAATAAGATCGTAGAATGACCGGTTACACTTTCTATTAAAAGTCGCGTTAGTTTCATTTCGAGCGCAGACCTGGTCAAGCTCATTTCAGCAATATTAGAATGGGTAAATGTATGGTTGCCTATTTCAAAACCATCCTTATATTCTCTTTGCAAAATAGGAATATTTTGTTCGGCATTAATACCAACCACAAAAAAGGTGGCAGGCACTTTTTCACGCTCTAATATGTCCAGAATTTTTGGTGTCCATTCCGCGCTGGGCCCATCGTCAAAAGTTAAAATGAGTTTATGGCCTTTGCCGACGGTTGTATCTTCTGCAAATTTTCTGATTACATACCCTGAGGGAAGCTGAACATATTTTTCTTCCGCTATTAACTGTTCTGAACTATCAATTTCAAAATTTATTTTTCCGGGTTGTGGCGAATATATAATGTCCAAAACTTCACCCTCTCCCTGGAAGCCAACATTATTTTGAATGATCGGAATCGTTTTGAGAAAATCAAAATTAAATGGTTTCAATTGTAAGGATTCATGACTCAGGCTTCGGTCATAATATTTCCATATCCGTTGATCTTCACTTCCAATTCGCCAAAGAGCAGTTCCGGCAGTAGGAAGTTCATCACTATATCTTAAAATATTAAATGTAGTGGCTGCATCTGTAAACCAAACCTGGTGATGGACTACATCCGAAGAATCGACAGAATTTACGGTGTTGTAATTAAAATGAAGGTTATACGAATCATTATCATAAATGATATTCGCTTGAACGGATTTTGCCTTGTTAATCGCATCGGAGTAAGTTAAAGGAATTGGATCCAAAACGCCGTCTGACCAACTGTATCCGTATCCTGCCACACCCAGAATTATTTTGGATGGATCAATTTTGTCAGAAGCCCACGATACGACATCTTCTATCCATTTTTGCGCACTTATGGGTCCTGGCCCGGTGGAATTATTAAACTGGTCATATGCCATCAAAATGATATAATCATTATATCTGGACAATTTCTTATAATCATAGTCTTCATTTTTTGGCGTTACATCCATGCTCACCAGCATATTCCTGGTATGTAGGGTTTCGTATAGTTCTTTTTGAAATGCGGTAAGTGGCTCATTGTTTTTTTCGGCTAATTCTTCAAAGTCAATGTTAATGCCACTCAAGTGGTAAAAAGAAAGCGTATCTGCTATTTGTTGAATAAAATGATTTCTTGAAGCCGAATCTTTTAATACCTGGTGCAGGAGTTGTCCATCAAAGTCGCGCTTGGAAGTATTAAAATTGCTGAGGATAGGTAAAATTCGAACCTTGTTTTGCTGCATCAGTACAAGACCTGCGCTGTCAATTCTTGTTTGAAGACGATGCGTTATTGTATCTATAAAAAACCATTCCGGAAAAATAGTGTTGATTTTAGTAATGCTATTTTTCAAATCAGCGAAGCTGTTTTTGGCATCCCAGGGAGTGTAAAAAGCAGCCCTGATTAAAGGGAGCGAAATGGCTTTAGATGTACTATGTCTGCTAATTTTATTTAATGAATCAGTCTTTAGTTTATTGAATAAAAAATCTTTGAATCCTTTATATTTTTTATTCTGATTATTTTTTAAAACAAGTGGATTGGATGGATCGATAGCAGTTTGGTACTCCTTTGCTTTCGCCTCCATATTGGTAATGTTAGGTAATGAGCCACTATAAAGAGCAATACCCAGAACGGTTATAAAAAACAGGGTAATCATAAAAATCACTCGGGCTGTCCATTTCGTTCTTTTCCACCGGGTGGATTTATCGGTTTGAAATATCTGGGGAGTATGATTGTTACTCATAATGTAGGGGCTAAAAAGCTAAAAATGAATGCTTCTTACAACGAAGGTAAACATGTTGGAAATTTCTATTCCATATTTATTGAAAAAGGATGTTCAAAAGAATTAAGTATTAACTTTTTCCATGAGTTGGCTATTGTTCCATATCGATCATAACTTTTCAGAATTTTTTTAACTTTTACCTTGATCTTAGGTGGTTAACGGGTATTGTATGTCTTTAGATAATAGATATTAGGCTGCGCAAAATCTTTAACTCCCGCGATTATTCCTTAATTTGCCAGACTATGATGTCTCTAAAAAAAATATTTTCTATACTCCTCTTCGTTTTATTGACAGGTCAAATAAGCGCTCAAAAGCCACAACCCAACATTATTTTTTTTCTGGTAGACGATATGGGCTGGCAGGATACGTCTGTTCCGTTTTGGGATTCACTCACTCCGGCAAATAAAAAATTCCATACGCCAAATATGGAACGCCTGGCAAGTCAGGGAATGAAATTTACAAATGCCTATGCAGCTTCTGTTTGTACTCCCACGCGCGTAAGCCTGATGACGGGAATGAATGTGGCCCGGCATCGCGTCACAAATTGGACCTACAACAAGAATGAGAGTACCGATCATATGGATGATGATAAACTGGTTCCGCCAAAATGGAACGTGAACGGATTGACATCGAAGCCTGGCTTGGAAAATAGCGTCTATGCGACCACTTTACCATCCTTGTTATCAAAAGCAGGATATTATACAATTCATTGTGGAAAGGCGCATTTTGGAGCTATGGGTACTCCCGGAGCGGATCCGCTGAATTTGGGATTCGTAAAAAACATAGGAGGTAGTGCAGCCGGAAATCCTTCTTCTTTTTTAGGTGAAAAAAATTATGGAAATATTTCCGGAAAAGTGAATACCCGTGCAGTTCCCGGACTTGAAAAATATTGGGGTACGCATACATTTCTTACGGAAGCAATCACGCAGGAGGCAGAGCTGGCATTGGATACAGCGCGTATGATGAATAAACCTTTCTTCCTTTATATGGCACAATTTGCTGTTCATCTTCCCTTTGACGCGGATGACCGGTTCATGAAAAAATACATGGAAATGGGATTGACAGAACCTGAAGCGGCCTACGCGACATTGGTAGAAGGAATGGATAAAAGCCTGGGTGATCTGATGGGTTATCTTCAGAAGAATAACCTCGTAGAAAATACCATTATCATTTTTATGTCGGATAATGGTGGATATACCCGCGAGCCAAGAATGGGGAAAATCGATACGCAAAACGATCCGTTGAGAGCGGGCAAAGGATCACTTTATGAAGGCGGAGTTCGCGAACCAATGATTGTAAAATGGCCCGGAATCGTAAAGCCCGGAAGCGTAGAAAAAAGATACATGATCATTGAAGATTTTTTCCCGACTGTTTTAGAAATGGCCGGAATAAAATCATATAAAACGATTCAACAAACGGACGGGGTGAGTATCGTTCCTTTTTTAAAATCGAAAGGAAAGGAGAATGATCAGAGAGCACTAATTTGGAACTATCCGAATAAATGGTATCCCGGACCGGCCGGCATTACAAGTTATGTTTCCGCTATTCGCCAGGGAAACTGGAAGCTGCTTTATTTTCAAAAAGAAGGCCGCCTGGAATTGTATGAACTTAAAAATGATCTTGGTGAAAAAAATAATTTAGCTAAATCGAATCCAAAAAAACTAAAGCAAATGGCTGATCTTTTGACTAAAAAATTAAAAGAGCGGAATGCACAATTGGCGATTAATAAGGCCACAGGAGTTCAGGTGCCTTATCCTTCCGAATTAGTTCCTACAAAATAAGTCTATGGTCTATAATATAAATTATTCAGCAATTGGATTTCTTTGATTTTGATTTTTTTAAACGATCCTTTTTATTTTTAAATTAAGCGTAGTTGTTTTTTAATGTTACGAACCGTCAATCAGGTTTTACTATCCCTTTGCCTCATTTACTTCTGCAATCTGAATGAATTAGGCTTTTGAAAAATCTCCTCAATCGTTTGCATAACTATTCCTGCCGTATTTTCTTTACTTTAGTGACTCTTAAAAAGATCTGTCAGAATGAAGAAACGAAAAAACGTATTACTCCTTTTATTTTCTATTCTTTTAATCACGCCTTTTTATAATTGTTCCGCTCAAAAAAATAGTACGGCTAATTCTGTCGCTGAAAAGCCAAACGTTATTTTTATCTACGCTGATGATCTGGGCTATGGGGATCTTAGTAGCTATGGTGCTACCAAAATAAGTACACCCAATATTGATCAACTGGCAAATAGTGGAATCCGTTTTATGAATGCACATAGTACTTCCGCTACGTGTACTCCATCCCGCTATGGATTGATGACGGGTGTATATCCCTGGCGCCAAAAGGATGTGGCAATATTACCCGGAGATGCTGCGCTGATCATCCCAACAGATAAATTATCTCTTCCCCGCCTTTTTCAAAATGCAGGATACACGACTGGAATTGTTGGTAAATGGCATTTAGGTCTGGGCAAAGAAGTAGCAAAAAACTGGAATGAAGAAATTAACTCCGGTCCGAATGATGTGGGTTTTGATTATTCATTTATTTTTCCGGCAACCGCCGATAGGGTACCAACCATCTTCCTGGAAAACCAAAGAGTACTTGCCCTGGAAAAAAATGATCCGATAGAAGTAAATTACTACAAACCGATAGGAACAGATCCGACGGGAAAAGACCGTCCCGAATTATTAAAAATGAAATCCTCGCCAAACCATGGTCACAATCAAACCATAGTAAATGGAATTGGCCGCATCGGATATATGAGTGGTGGACATAAAGCCAGATGGGTGGATGAAGAGATTACGTACACTTTCTTGGACAAAGCAAAGCAATTTATTTCAAACAGTACGGCGGATGGACAGAAAAAACCATTCTTTTTATACTTATCCGCTACAGAACCTCATGTGCCACGCATGCCGGCAACCGCCTTTAAAGGAAAAAGTATATTAGGATATCGTGGTGATGCTATCCTGCAATTGGATTGGATGGTTGGAGAAGTAGTCAAGCAAATTAAAGATCTGGGAATAGAAAAAAATACACTCATTATTTTCACAAGTGATAATGGGCCTGTATTGGATGATGGATATGTTGACGGAGCAGTTGCTCAACAAAACGGGCACTTACCTGCGGGCGTATTACGAGGTGGAAAATATAGTGCTTTTGAAGGTGGAACAAGAGTTCCTTTTATTGTAAACTGGCCGGGAAAGATTTCCTCCAAAGTATCTG